>DASPZH010000427.1:0-2601 GCA_035636335.1 Streptosporangiaceae bacterium | reverse complement strand
GGCGGACCTGCACGACGTGCACGCCGACGGCCGGTATGACCTCGTGCTCAGCGCGCTCACCCTGCACCACGTCCCCGACCTGCACGCGGCGCTGCGCCAGGTCAAGTCCCTGCTCGCACCCGGCGGGCGCATGATCGTGGTGGACGTGTACCAGTCGGACCCGGCGCTGGCGCCGTGGCGTACGCTCCGGCGGGCCGTGCACCGCGCCGTGCCGCTGCGGCCCAGGCTGCACGGCCTGGCGGTGCGGACGTTCGGCACGCACCTGGTCCGCCGCGGGCCGGCCACCGCCCGGGAGGTCTACCGGCTGTCGACCCGCCGGGCGTGGCTCGACCTTCGCGTCACGGACCGCTTCTTCAGCCGGGCGGACCTTGAGCGAAGCTGCGAGGCCCTGTTCCCCGGCTACCGGCTCGAGATCCTCGGCGGGCCGCGCGGCATCGGACTGCTCTGGGACGCTCCGCGCCTCGCCGCCGCGGGAGCCGACGAGGCGTCGTAGCCGGCCCGTGCCCGTCAGCCGGGCGGGATCACCGTCACCCCCGGCCATCGGTCTGCGGGCCGGTGCCGGGCGAGCCGGGCCGCGGACTGCTCGAGGCTGACCCGGCGCGGATTCCGGCGCCAGACGCCGGCCAGCAGATCGGTGATGCCAAGCGGAGCGCAGATTTCGATCTCCCCGTCGCGGGCCAGCCGGACGGCCAGCGCGGTGGCGGTCTCCGGCCAGGTCCCGACCGCATCCGCGACCGAGACCAGCGGCTCGGGCGGATCACCGCCGAACTTGCGTGCGTACCAGGTGTGCACCGCGGCCTGGTTTGCGCGCCTCCCACGGCACTTCGGGCCAGCGCCCGCCGAGCCGCGCGGTCATCTGGTCGTCGTTCGCGCGGCTGAGGTCGTCCGGATCGAAGAACGGCACGTCAACGTCGTGCACCTGGCCGGGGCTGAACCCGGAGCCGTACCGCTGACCCCAGACAAGATCGCGCACGACGCCCGCGCCGACCCACGCCTCGGGGATCTGCGCGTCGCGCACCGTGGCCAGGACGCGCATCATCCAGCCACTGGCCCGGATGATCGACGTCAGCTCGGCAGGATCTCCGCGGGGCAATCAGCCGGCGGGCGAGTGACAGACGGCCTCGACGTTGTTGCCATCCGGGTCGCGGACAAAGGCCCCATAGTACGCGGCGTGGTACTCGGGCCACAGCCGCGGCTCGTGCAGTACCGCGGCTCCGGCGGCGACCGCCACAGCGAAGAACGCATCGACGGCGTCCCGGCTCGCCGCGGTGAACGCGATGTGCGACTCCCTGAAACCCTCGCCGGTCGACCTCGGCCCGATCCAGAACTCCGGCATGGGCGCGACCCCGAAGCCGACGACATCCCCGAAGTCCATGACCCTGGTGCCGCCGAGCGGGGCCAACACGGCGTCGTAGAACGCGGCGCTCGCGGCGGTGTCCGCGCACTGAAGTGAAATGTGATCGATCACCCTGCCATCCTGGCCCGCCGGTCGGCCGCCGCGAAGCACCGACACGGTCGCGGCGCGGATTTAGCTCGCTTATCGTTAGAACGGTTGACGATAGCTCGGCTTCCGACATATAGTCCGGTCATGGCGGACGAGCAGATGATCGCTGGGCGGCCGGGACGCGGCCGGGTCAGGAGCCTGGTGCTGGCCGCCGCGCTCGCACTGCCCTTCGCCGGCATCGTCGCGTTCCTCATCGCCTTCCAGCCCTTCGCCGACGCCGCCGGCGGCTGCGGCGGCGGATGAGACGGCCGGCAGGCGGAAGAGGAAGCGAGATAACCGCGGCGTGACCGGCTATCCTGAGATGAGCCAACCACCGGCCGGTTTGACCGGCCACGAAGCAGGCAGCCGGAGACGATGTATATTGCCGTGACCGTCATCGCGGCAATGCTGCTCGGAGTCGGTTTCGTGCTGCAACAGCACGCCGCGTCGAAGCTGCCGACCCAGTACCTGCAGCTGCGGCTGATCGCCGAACTGCTCCACCAGCGGATCTTTGTCGCCGGGGTCGTGATCATGGTGATCGGCCAGGGCCTGTCCGCTTGGGGGCTCGGCCACCTGAGCCTGACCGTCAGCGAACCGCTGCTGGCGACCAACCTGATCTTCGCGCTGCTGCTCGCCGCGCCGATCTCCGGCGAGATTCCCCGCCGGACCGAGCTGGCAGGCGCGGTGCTGCTGTGCGCGGGCGTAGGCGTGCTGTCGGCGAGCAGGTCGGTTCGGGCCCTGTCGGAGTCGTTCGGGTCCTTCTCGCACTGGCCGGCGGCCGGCATCATCGCGGGAGTCGCTGCCGCGCTCGTCGTGGCCGGCCGCAACGGCCCGGCGAGCCTGCGGGCAACGCTGACCGGCGCGGGCAGCGGCCTGCTGCTCGGCATCTCCGATGCCCTGACCCGCCGAAGCGTCGAGATCATCGACGGCCACGGGCTGGCGACCCTCTTGACGACCTGGCCGGGGTACGCCGTGATCGGCACGGCCGCGATCGGGCTGTGGCTGGTGGAGAGCGCCTTCGCCGCCGGACCGCTGCATGCCTCGCTGCCGGCCATCACCGGAGCCGAGCCACTGGCCGGGATGACGCTCGGCGTCCTGGTCTTCGGTGACATCGTGCA
>DASPZH010000426.1:0-5598 GCA_035636335.1 Streptosporangiaceae bacterium | reverse complement strand
CCTGGCGCCGAGGCGGGCGAGCGCCACGCGGGGTTCGTCTCCGAGGTGGACGGCGTCCGGGGCCTCGCGGACGATGCCATCCTCGCCTTCGACAGGGTGTCCGGGCTGGCCGCGGCCGAGCTGGCGAATCCCGGGCTCGCGAAGCCCGCACCGGTAAGCTCGCGCGCCAGAGCCGCGGCCGCGAGCGCCGACGTGCTCTCCGGCTCCGGTGTTCCGCTGTCAGGCGTGCCCCGTCCCTCGAATGTCGCGGACCGCGGCGCCACCACGGCGTCAGGCGCCCCGGCGCCGAGTGGCTTCGCGGGCACGTCAGGTCGGCCGTTGCGCGGAGCGGCCTCGGTTGCCGACGGGGCCGCTGCCTTCGGGGTCGTGACGTCCGAGCGGTTGCTGCCGGGCGCCTTGGCGATGGAGAGGGGACTGACGGTCTCGGCCTGGACGGCCACCGAGCTCGAGCCCGCCGCGTACTCGTCGGACTCCGCCTCGGCCGCGGTCGACTTCCGGACGGTCTCGTCCAGTTCAGGAGCAGCGTCGGCCGCCTTCTCGGCCCGCTGAGCTGCTGGGTCCGCCTGGTTGTCCACCCGTCCTCCTGTCAAGTCGCTAGCAACGACACTATCCGCAGCAAGCCATGGCTGGGCCTTGACGGCCGGATCGCCCACAATCGTGACACCTTGTCAGACGCCCCAATTGGCCGAATAGTTGCCGTGACGAGCAATGTTGCTGGTAGCACTCGCGCATGACCAGCACGACCACCTCGAATTCCCGGCATCGACACGCTTCAGTGAGGATCAGGCCGAGGGCGCGGAATCATCCGGCCCGGCCCCGTTCACCGGCTCCGCCCCTTTCACCGGCCCGACCTCGGTTTCCGGACCGGCCTCAGGATCCGGACCGGCCTCGTCCATGGCCGTCTCCGGCTCCTCGGCGTTGCGCGCGATCGCGACCAGCGTCTGCCCCGCTGCGAGGTTCACCAGCCGGACGCCCATCGTCTGGCGGGACGACTGCTTGACCTCTGCCGCCGTCGTCCTGATCACGCCGCCGGCCGACGTGATCGCGTACACCTCGTCGTCCGGGCCGACCATCAGCGCGCCGATCAACTCGCCGCGGGCCTCCACGATCCGGGCGGTAACCACGCCCAGGCCGCCGCGGCCCTTGACCGGGTACTGGTCGGCGGGCGTCCGCTTGGCGTAGCCGCCGCCGGTCGCGACCAGCACGTCGGTGTTCGCGTCGGCGTCGACGACGTGCATGCCGAGCAGCTTGTCGTCGTTGGTGAACCGCATCCCGATGACACCCGACGTGGCCCGTCCCATCGGCCGCAGCGCGTCGTCGCTCGCGCGGAACCTGATCGCCTGCGCGTGCCGGCTCACTAGCAGCAGGTCCTGGTCGGGGGAGACCAGCCTGGCCCCGATCACCTCGTCGTCCTCGCGCAGGTTGATCGCGATGATGCCGCCCTGCCTGGGGGAGTCGAACTCGCCCAGCCGCGACTTCTTCACCAGCCCGCCCGCGGTCGCCAGCACCAGGTACGGCGCGACCTCGTAGTCCTGGAGCGCGAGCACCTCGGCGATCCGCTCGTCCGGCTGGAACGCCAGCAGGTTAGCTACATGCTGGCCCCTGGCGTCACGGGCAGCCTCAGGCAGCTCGTAGGCCTTCGCCCGGTACACGCGGCCCTTGTTCGTGAAGAACAGGATCCAGTGGTGCGTCGAGGTCACGAAGAAGTGCTCGACGATGTCGTCGGTCCGGAGCTGGGCGCCGCGCACGCCCTTGCCGCCGCGCCGCTGGGCGCGGTACAGGTCGGTCTTGGTGCGCTTGGCGTAGCCGCCGCGGGTGATCGTGACGACCACGTCCTCCTCGGCGATGAGGTCGGCCATCGAGACCTCGCCGTCCCAGGCGACGATCTCGGTGCGCCGGTCGTCGCCGAACTTGGCGGTGATCTCGCCGAGCTCGGTGCCGACGATCTGCCGCTGCCGCTCCGGCGAGGCCAGGATCGCCTCGTAGTCGGCGATCTGCGTCATCAGCTCGTTGTACTCGTCGATGAGCTGCTGGCGCTCAAGCGCGGCCAGCTTGCGCAGCTGCATGTCCAGGATCGCCCTGGCCTGGATCTCGTCGATGTCCAGCAGCTCCATCAGGCCGGTCTGCGCCACCGCCGCCGACGCGCTGGCCCTGATCAGCGCGATTACCGCGTCGATCTGGTCGATCGCCTTGATCAGCGCGCTCAGGATGTGAGCCCGCTCCTGCGCCTTGCGGAGCAGGTACCGGGTGCGCCGCACGACCACTTCGATCTGGTGCGCGACCCAGTGCCTGATCATCTGGTCCAGGCGCAGCGTCCGCGGCACGCCGTCGACCAGGGCGAGCATGTTGGCGCCGAACGTGTCCTGAAGCTGGGTGTGCTTGTACAGGTTGTTCAGCACGACCTTGGGCACGGCATCGCGCTTGAGCACGACGACAAGCCGCAGCCCGGTCCGGTCGCTGCTCTCGTTCCGCACCTCGCTTATGCCGCCGATCCGGCCGTCCTTGACCAGCTCAGCGACCTTGCGCTCGATGTTCTCCGGGTTGACCTGGTAGGGCAGCTCGGTGACGATGAGGCAGTTACGGCCCCGGCGGTCCTCCTCGATCTCGACGACAGCCCGCATGGTGACGGAGCCGCGCCCGGTCCGGTAGGCGTCCAGGATGCCGCGCCGCCCGACGATCTGGCCGTAGGTCGGGAAGTCGGGACCCTTGATCCGCTGGATCAGCGCCTCGAGCAGGTCCTCGTCGCTCGTGTCGAAGTGGCCCAGGTACCACTGCACGCCCTCGGCGACCTCGCGCAGGTTGTGCGGCGGGATCTTGGTGGCCATCCCGACCGCGATGCCCTCGGACCCGTTGACGAGCAGGTTCGGGAACCGGGCCGGCAGGACGACAGGCTCGGCGGACCGGCCGTCGTAGTTCGGCCGGAAGTCGACCGTCTCCTTGTCGATGTCCCGCAGCATCTCCATGGCCAGCGGCGACAGCCGGCACTCGGTGTACCGCATCGCGGCCGCGGGGTCGTCGCCTCGTGAGCCGAAGTTCCCCTGGCCGTCGACCAGCGGCATCCGCATCGCCCACGACTGGGCCATCCGGACCAGCGCGTCGTAGATGGCCGAGTCGCCGTGCGGGTGGTACTGGCCCATCACCTCGCCCACGACGCGGGCGCACTTGGAGAAGCCTCGGTCGGGCCGGTAGCCCCCGTCGTACATCCCGTACAGGATCCGGACGTGCACGGGCTTGAGCCCGTCGCGCACGTCGGGCAGCGCGCGGCCGACGATGACGGACATCGCGTAGTCGATGAAGCTGCGCTGCATCTCGACCTGGATGTCGACCGGCTCCAGCCGGCCGCCCGGCTCCTCCGGAGGCGCCTGCGGCGTGTCCACGCTCACCCTTATCTCTCCTTCACCGTGACCGCGAACTCCAGCCGGCTCATCGGCCGGCAAAGGTCCGCAATCCTGTCAGCCGGCCGGCCCGCGGCCCGTGCCGAACAGCTAAATGTCCAGGAACCTGACGTCCTTGGCGTTGCGCTGGATGAAGGCACGCCTCGTCTCCACGTCCTCGCCCATCAGGACGCTGAACAGCTCGTCGGACTGGGCCGCGTCATCGAGCGTGACCAGCTTGAGCACCCGCCGGGCCGGGTCCATGGTCGTTTCCCACAGCTCTCGCGCGTTCATCTCGCCGAGGCCCTTGTACCGCTGGACGCCGTCGCGCGGCCGCGGGTCCTTGCGGCCGTCGGCGACTCCGGCCTCGATCAGCGCGTCGCGCTCCCGGTCCGAGTAGGCGTATCCGGGCGCGGCGCTCCGCCCCTCCCACTTGATCTTGTACAGCGGCGGCTGGGCCAGGTACACGTGCCCGGCGTCGATCAGCGGCTTCATGAACCGGAACAGCAGCGTCAGCAGCAGCGTGGTGATGTGCTGGCCGTCCACGTCGGCGTCGGCCATCAGGATGATCTTGTGATACCGGAGCTTGCCGATGTCGAAGTCGTCGTGGACGCCGGTGCCGAGCGCCGTGATCAGCGCCTGGACCTCGTTGTTCTTCAGTGCCCGGTCGATCCTGGCCTTCTCGACGTTCAGGATCTTGCCGCGGATCGGCAGGATGGCCTGGAAGAACGGGTCCCGGCCGCCCTTGGCCGAGCCGCCGGCCGAGTCGCCCTCGACGACGTAGATCTCGCAGATCGACGGGTCGCCCGACTGGCAGTCCGACAACTTGCCCGGCAGGCCGGCGCCGCCCATCGCGCTCTTGCGGGTCAGGTCCCTGGCGTGCCTGGCCGCGATCCGCGCGCGCGCCGCCTGGGTGGCCTTGATCACGATCGACTTGGCCTCGCCCGGGTTGCGCTCGAACCAGTCCCGCAGGTGGTCGTTGCAGACTCGCTGCACGAACGACTTGGCCTCGGTGTTGCCGAGCTTGGTCTTGGTCTGGCCCTCGAACTGCGGCTCGGCCAGCTTGACGTGGACGATCGCGGTCAGGCCCTCGCGGACGTCGTCGCCGGTGAGGTTCTCGTCCTTCTCCCTGACCAGCTTCTGGTCGCGCGCGTACCTGTTGACGATCGTGGTGAGCGCGGCGCGGAACCCTTCCTCGTGGGTGCCGCCCTCGGCCGTGTTGATCGTGTTCGCGAACGTGTGCACGGACTCGGAGTACGAGCCGCTCCACTGCATCGCGACCTCGGCGGCGATGCCGGGCTCCTCGTCGCCGAACTCGATCACCGAGTCGTGCACGGCCTCCTTGGAGGCGTTGAGATACCGGACGAAGTCGGCGATGCCGCCGTCGTAGCAGTAGTTGACGACGTGCGGCTCGCCGTTCATGTGGTCGGGCCGCTGGTCGGTCAGGCTGATGGCCAGTCCGCGGTTGAGGAACGCCATCTCCTGCAGCCGCCGCGACAGCGTCTCGAAGCTCCACGATGTGGTCTCGAAGATGTCCGCGTCTGGCCAGAACGTGATGATCGTCCCGGTGTCGTCGGTCCGCTCGCCCTTGGCCAGCGGGCCGGTCGGCTCGCTGAACGCGTAGGACTGCCGCCAGACGTGGCCGTCCTTGCGGATCTCCACTTCGAGCCTGGCGGACAGCGCGTTGACCACGGACACGCCGACGCCGTGCAGGCCGCCGGAGACCGCGTAGGACTGGCCGTCGAACTTGCCGCCCGCGTGCAGAGTGGTCAGCACGACCTCGACGGCCGGGCGGTTCTCCACCGGGTGGTTGTCGACCGGGATGCCGCGGCCGTTGTCGGCTACCCTGACGCCGCCGTCGGCGAGCAGGGTAACGTCGATCCGGTCGCAGAACCCGGCCAGTGCCTCGTCGACAGAGTTGTCGACAACCTCTTGGACCAGGTGGTGCAGTCCGCGTTCGCCGGTCGAGCCGATGTACATGCCTGGGCGCTTGCGAACCGCTTCCAGGCCCTCAAGGACAGTGATTGAGCGTGCGTCGTAAGACAAACGGTTCGCTCCTCCTGAAAACGGGACATGCGCACGTCGGCCAACTGCACTTCCCCGACTGCGGCTGTCCCTGTACGCTTGCCTATTTTACCTGCTGGCACTGCCAGCCTCAGCCGTAAGGGCCGCCCGCCGCGCCTGCTTTACGCGCGAATCCGGCTGCCGGCCGTCGAATACCGCC
>DASPZH010000425.1:0-4086 GCA_035636335.1 Streptosporangiaceae bacterium | reverse complement strand
GGTGCTGTGCGCGGGTCGGCCGGACAGGTCGGCAACCATGCCGACGCCGCAGGCGTCGTGCTCGAATCGCGGGTCGTAGAGCCCGCCGCCGCGGCTGGACGCCGCGGGCCAACGGTGTGCTGAGGCAGGGGTGATCGGATTTTGGGTACAAACCATCCGCGCTCCTGTCGTCTCGTCCGCCATCGGAATGCCACAGATGCGGAGGGACGACGTTGGCCCGCCGGACGGGCTCACTGACACACAGGTCAGCTGAGCTTCATCAGGACATCATAACCAACGGGTCACGATAGTTACCCGCGAGTAAATTCTGGGTTTCCTAACCGGACACAAGCGCCTAGCCCGGCGGCCGCCGACAAGGCGAGGACTTTCGCAACACGAAGGGTTTGTGGTCGCATGTGACGCAGATCCTTCGGCTTAACATTCCGGCCCGCTTGCGGCCGGGCGTCGGGCGGGCCGACGAGGCGCCGGCCGGCGAGCAGCCGGTCAGCCCGGCCGTCCGCGGACGCCCGCCGCCAGTTCGGCCGCCAGGTCCGCCACGGCCGCGCGACCGGCCGCCTCGTCGGGCGCGCTCAGCAAGCGCTGCACGAACGCCGAGCCGACGATGACGCCGTCGGCGTACCGCGCCACCTCGGCGGCCTGGCCGGCCGTGCTGACGCCGAGTCCCACGGCCACCGGCATCCTGGTGTGCTGCCTGACCCGCTCGACCAGCCCAGCCGCGGCCCCGCCGACCGCCGACCTGGCGCCGGTGATCCCCATCACCGACGCGGCGTAGACGAATCCTCCGCAGGCCGAGGTGATCAGCTTGATCCGCTCGTCGGAGGAGCTCGGGGCGACCAGGAAGACCGGATCCAGGCCGAGCGCGGCGGCCGCGTCCAGCCACTCCCCCGCCTCCTCGGGCGGCAGGTCGGGCGTGATCAGGCCGCAACCACCCGCCGCGGCCAGGTCGCGCGCGAACGCGGCCACGCCGTACCGGTCGACCGGGTTCCAGTAGGTCATGACCAGCACAGGCGCCCCGGCGGCCGAGACGGCCTCGACCGTGGCGAGCACGTCGGTCACGTGCGTGCCGCCCTCAAGCGCCCGGTGCACGGCCTCCTGGATCACCGGCCCGTCCATCAGCGGGTCGGAGTACGGCAGGCCGATCTCCACCACGTCGGCGCCGGCCCGCGCCATCGCCGTCGCCGCCGCGATCGCGCCGCCGACGGAGGGGAACCCGGCGGGCAGGTAGCCGACCAGCGCGCCGCGCCTCTCGGCCGCGGCCAGCTCGAACGCGGCGCCGACCCGTCCCGCCGCCTCGTGAGTCACTGGCCGGCCTTCTCGCCCAGGTGACCGAAGTACCGCGCGGCGATGTCCACGTCCTTGTCTCCCCGGCCGGACAGGTTGACCAGCAGCACGGCATCGGGTCCCAGCTCGCGGCCCACGGCCTGCGCGCCCGACAGGGCGTGCGCGGACTCGATCGCCGGTATGATGCCCTCGGTCCGGCACAGCACCGAGAACGCGTCCATGGCCTGCGCATCGGTGACCGCGCGGTACTCGGCCCGGCCGGTGTCGCGCAGCCAGGCATGCTCGGGGCCAACGCCCGGGTAGTCGAGTCCGGCCGAGATCGAGTGCGTCGGCAGCGTCTGGCCGTCGTCGTCCTGGAGCAGGTAGGTCCGCATTCCGTGGATCACGCCGACCGACCCGCCTGACACCGTCGCCGCGTGCCGCCCGGTGCCGATGCCGTCACCGCCCGCCTCGCAGCCGACCAGGCGGACTCCCGCGTCGCCGATGAACGCGTGGAAGACGCCGATCGCGTTCGAGCCGCCTCCCACGCACGCGATGACCGCGTCGGGCAGCCGGCCCGCCCTGGCCAGTACCTGCTCCCTGGCCTCGTCGCCGATCACGCGCTGGAAGTCGCGCACCATCATCGGGAACGGGTGCGGCCCCATCACCGAGCCGATGCAGTAGTGGGTCGACGCCACGCTCGCGACCCAGTCGCGGAACGTCTCGTTGATCGCGTCCTTCAGCGTCCTGCTGCCGATCGTGACCGGCACGACCTCGGCGCCGAGCATCTGCATCCTGGCCACGTTGAGTGCCTGCCTGCGGGTGTCCTCCTCGCCCATGTACACCACGCACTCCAGGCCGAGCAGCGCCGCGGCCGTCGCGGTGGCAACGCCGTGCTGGCCGGCCCCGGTCTCGGCGATGATCCGCCGCTTGCCCATCCGCCTGGTGAGCAGAGCCTGGCCGAGCACGTTGTTGATCTTGTGGGAGCCGGTGTGGTTCAGGTCCTCGCGCTTGAGGAATACCCGGCCGCCCCCCGCCTGCTCGGCGAACCGGCCGGCCTGCGTCAGCGGGGTGGGCCGGCCGACGTAGTCGCGCAGCAGCCCGTCAAGCTCGGCGGCGAACGCGGGGTCGGCCCTGGCCGACTCGTAGGCCGCCGTGAGCTCCTCAAGCGCTGACATCAGGGCCTCGGGGGCCACGCGACCTCCGAACCGGCCGAAGTGGCCGGTCGCGTCCGGCCAGGCCGACGCCGTCGCCGGCGCCGGTACGTGCGTTCTCACGGGCTGCCTCCCCGGTCCGTCCGCAGCGCCGGATGCGATCCGGCGGTCACCAGGTCCGCGACGGCCGACCGCGGGTCCTTGCCGACCACGAGGCTCTCGCCGACCAGCACGGCGTCTGCGCCGGCGGCCGCGTACGCGAGCAGGTCGTGCGGCCCGCGG
The DNA here is from genome assembly GCA_035636335.1 of Streptosporangiaceae bacterium. GTDB lineage: Bacteria > Actinomycetota > Actinomycetes > Streptosporangiales > Streptosporangiaceae > Chersky-822. The sequence goes on along the minus strand of DASPZH010000425.1, from coordinate 1,390 downwards.
ACGCCGGACTCGGCGATCTTCACGACGAAGTCGGGGATCTTCGGCGCGAGCCGCGTGAAGATCGTCCGGTCGACCTCAAGCGTGGCGAGGTTCCTGGCGTTCACCCCGATAACCTGCGCCCCGGCGTCCACCGCGCGGCCGAGCTCGGCCTCGGAGTGCACCTCGACCAGCGGCACCAGGCCGATCGACGACGCCCGCTCGACCAGCGAGACCAGCGCGTTCTGCTCCAGCGCGGCCACGATCAGCAGCACCAGGTCCGCGCCGTAGGCCCTGGCCTCCCAGAGCTGGTAGGAGCTGACCACGAAGTCCTTGCGCAGCAGCGGGACCTGCACCACGTCCCTGACCGCCGCCAGGTCGTCCAGGCTTCCGCAGAACCGCCTGCTCTCGGTGAGCACGCTGATCACGGTGGCGCCGCCCGCCTCGTAGTCGACGGCCAGCGCGGCCGGATCGGCGATCGCGGCCAGCGCGCCCTTCGACGGGCTGGCCCGCTTGACCTCGGCGATGACCGCCACGCCCGGGCCGCGCAGCGCCGCCATCACGTCGCGCGGAGACGACGCCCTGCGCGCCGCTTCCTTAAGCTGCTCAAGTGGTGCCGTCCGCTGCCGCGCCGCAAGGTCGGTGCGCACGTCAACGAGAATGTCAGCGAGCACGCTCACGCGGTTCTGCTGCCCCCTCGGGTGGGTTGCCTAGCGCCCCCGATCGTACCGAGAGCGGTCTTCGCCGCCGGCCCCCGCCCCTGCGCAGGAGGTCGCGCAGCGGCACCATCCGGCTCCGCAGCGTGTACCCGCGGCCGGCAGCTCGTCCGGTCGCACGAGGCCCGCGGCCTCACGGTGGCCCGACGGTCGGATCGGCTCCCGCGCTCAGCGACTCCCACATGCTCTCGCTCGCCGGGCGGGCGCGACCGCGGCCCGCCGGGTGGTCAGGGCGGTCCGGGCCGGCCGGGTGGTCAGGCGGCCGGTCATAGCGGCCCGACATGGCGGGCAGCGTGCCCGACCTGACCACGATCACAATCCCGGCCGCGATGATCAGCGCCGCTCCGGCGATGATCAGCACCTGCCAGCCCGAGCCGTCGAGCCGCACGCGCGACCCGAACCCGGCCAGCGCGCCGACCCCGGTTCCCGGCCCCGATCCGGCCGACGCCGACCCGGCCGTTGCCGACCCCGCCGCCGCTCCCGCTCCGGCCGACGCCGCGCCAGCCCGGCCGGCGGCGGCGAGCACGGCGGCCGGTGTCACCTTGGCGGCGCCGAGCAGAGCCGTGCCGGCGCCGAGCGCGATCGTGACCAGCCCGGTCAGCCTGCGCAGCAGCCCGCGCGTGGCCAGCACGGCGGCCAGGCTGGCCAGCGCCGCCACCGCAAGCGCCGCGACCGCCGGGCGCAGATCCTGGGCGCTC
>DASPZH010000424.1:0-12661 GCA_035636335.1 Streptosporangiaceae bacterium | reverse complement strand
CCGGTCGTGGCCACGAAGCCGCCCGGGTCGGACCTGCGCGAGCCGTGCCAGTTGAAGGCCAGCGTGGCGTTGTCGTCGGCCCAGCTCAGTGACGACGAGTCCGCGGTGTCGCCGGCCACGGCTCCCTGCGAGCTGACCCAGGTGCGGACGGCGCCGGTGGAGATGTTCAGGATCCGGATCTCGCCGGTGAGCCCGGGGGCGTTGCCGTGCGGCTCGAAGGCCACCGCCAGCCGGCGGGCGTTCGGGGACAGCGCGAACGCGTCGAACGACGCTCCGGCCGGCACCCGCGGCACGGCCAGCCCGCTCAGCCTGGCCGTCCGGCTGGCAGGGTCGAACCTGACCAGGTAGAACTTCACGGCCGGCCGCCCGCCGGCCGGGTAGCCCTCGGCGGCTACCGCGAAGGTCAGGTCGTCGGCCGCGGCGGACACGCCGACGAAGGTGCGGTCGGGCCCCGGCGCGGCGACCGAGGTCACGAGCGCCCCGGTCGAGGTCTCGTAGATGCCGGCGCTGTACCGGCGGCCGTCCCGCGGCGAGCTGGACTCGGTCAGGGCGACGTAGTAGGGCGGCACGGTTCCCGGCGCCGCCGCTGCCGCCCCGAGCGGGGGGCCGCCCGGCTGACGGCCATGGTCGGCGACGGCCGCGACGCCGGCCGCGATCGCCAGTACCGAGGCGGCCGCCGCGAGCGGTGCCAGCCAGCGGCTGGGAGGCAGCCGCCGTGGTCCGCCGCCTTGACTCGCCCCGCACGGCCGGGTCCGGCCGGGCGGCAGCCGCAGCGGCGGCACCGTCCCGGACGGAACGTCGTCGGCGAGCTCGCGTAGCGCGTCCCGGAGCTGGTCCTCGATCGTTGTCATGACGCCTCCCCCAGCAGGCGTTCCAGCGACGCGAGCGCCCGGTGCCTGGTGGATCTGACCGTGCTCGGGCTGATCCCCAGGTCGCCGGCGATCTGCTCGTCCGGCAGGTCGAGGTAGTACCCGAGCACCAGCACCTCCCGCTGACGCTCGGGCAGCTTGCGCAGCGCCCGCACTACCTCTCGGCGCTCCTCGCCCGACAGCACCACGGCCTCAGCGGACGCCGCGGTCGGCTGGCACGCGCCGACCAGGTCGGCCAGGCGACTGCGGCGCAGCGCCGTCCGGCAGCCGTTGAGCACCGACGACCTGACGTAGCCGAGCGCCCTGTTCGGGTCGTCGAGGTGCTCCCAGCGCCGGTACAGGCCGCAGAACGCGTCGTGGACGACGTCCTCGGCGCTGGCCCGGTTGCCGAGCATGATGTGGGCCAGCCGGATCAGGCCCAGCGCATGCTCGTGGTAGAGCGCGGTGACGGCGGCGCGGGGGTCCTCAGCTTCTCGCCGGACCGGCGGGCCGGGATCGGGCGCGAAGACCGCCGGCGCCCGGACACCGGAAAAGCCGGCGACCGGGCGCGGCGCCGTCCGGGACTCAAGGTCCATGTCAAGAAGACGAAGCACGGGCCGAATTGTTGCCCGGCCGGCCCGGGAAGTTCCCCCGGAAAGTTCCCCCGGGTCGTCGCAGGGGAAGCTCCCCCTCGGGAAGTTCCCCCGGAATCGCACCGCGTGCGGCGGGCATGAAGCACGCCAGGCTCGGTAGAGTCGTGCACGAGGGCCGAGAAGGCCGCGATCACTGAGCCGCTGGGTGCCCAGCAATCCGGGGGGTCCGGGGTCACCCCGGGCCAGCCTCGGCATGCCGGGCCCGCGGCACCACGAGGAGAGCGTGCAGTGCCGAAGCTTGTCTATGACTTCATCGAGGGCAACAAGGACATGAAGGACCTGCTCGGCGGCAAGGGTGCGAACCTCGCCGAGATGACCAACCTTGGCCTGCCCGTCCCGCCCGGCTTCATCATCAGCACCGACGCGTGCCGGTACTACCTGAACCAGGGCAGCGTCCCCGACAGCCTGGCTGCCGAGGTGACCGAGCACCTGTCCGGGCTGGAGCGCGCGATGGGCAGGACGCTCGGCGACCACGACGACCCGCTGCTGGTCAGCGTCAGGTCCGGGGCCAAGTTCTCGATGCCGGGGATGATGGAGACCGTACTGAACATCGGCCTGTCCGACTCCTCGGTGCACGGCCTGGCCAAGCAGGCGGGCAACGAGCGGTTCGCCTGGGACTCCTACCGTCGGCTGATCCAGATGTTCGGCAAGACCGTGCTCGACATCGAAGGCCACGAGTTCGAGCAGGCGATCGACGAGGCGAAGCAGGCCAAGGGCACCAAGAACGACCTCGACCTGGACGCCGGCGACATGAAGGCGCTGGTCGAGGTGTTCAAGCAGATCGTCAAGAAGCACACCGGACGCGACTTCCCGACCGATCCGCGCGAGCAGATGGACATGGCGGTCAACGCCGTGTTCGACTCCTGGAACGCCGACCGCGCGATCTTGTACCGGCGGCAGGAACGGATACCGTCCGACCTGGGTACGGCCGTCAACATCGTCGCGATGGTGTTCGGCAACCTGGGCCAGGACTCGGGCACCGGCGTGGCGTTCACCAGGGACCCGGGCAGCGGCCAGCAGGGCGTCTACGGCGACTACCTCCAGAACGCCCAGGGCGAGGACGTCGTGGCCGGCATTCGCAACACCGTCCCGCTGCAGGACCTCGAGCGAATCGACGCCAAGTCCTACGCCGAGCTGATGTCGATCATGTCGACGCTGGAGAACCACTACAAGGACCTGTGCGACATCGAGTTCACGATCGAGCGCGGCAAGCTGTGGATGCTGCAGACCAGGGTCGGCAAGCGGACGGCGGGGGCGGCCTTCAGGATCGCGGTCCAGCTCGTCGACCAGGGCCTGATCGACATGGACGAGGCGATGCGCCGGGTCGAGGGCGCGCAGCTCGCGCAGCTCATGTTCCCCAGGTTCGGCGACAGCGCGGACGCCACGCTGATCACCAAGGCGATCAGCGCTTCCCCGGGTGCCGCTGTGGGCAAGGCCGTCTTCGACTCGGCGACCGCGGTGCAGTGGGCCGACCGCGGCGAGGACGTGATCCTGGTCCGCCGCGAGACTAACCCCGACGACCTGCACGGCATGATCGCCGCCCGCGGCATCCTGACCAGCCGGGGCGGCAAGACCAGCCACGCCGCCGTGGTGGCCCGCGGCATGGGCAAGACCTGCGTGTGGGGCGCCGACGAGCTCGAGGTCGACGTGAGCGCCGGACGGTTCACCACCGGTGCTAGCGGCACGGGAGGCGGGGTGAACGTCGCCCAGGGCGACGTGATCTCGATCGACGGCACGTCGGGCGCGGTGTACCTGGGCGAGGTCCCGGTCGTCGCCTCGCCCGTGGTCGAGTACTTCGAGGGCAGCCTCGACCCGCGTGCCGACGAGCTGGTCGGCGCCGTGCACCGGATCATGACCCACGCCGACCAGCGGCGCAGGCTGGGCGTCCGGGCCAACTCCGACACCGGCGACGACTCGGCCCGCGCGGTCCGGTTCGGCGCCGAGGGCATCGGCCTGACCAGGACCGAGCACATGTTCCTCGGCGAGCGGCGGCAGCTCGTGGAGCGGCTGATCCTGGCCGAGGACGACGCGGGCAGGCTGGCCGCGCTGGCCGAGCTCGAGCCGCTCCAGCGCGGGGACTTCGTCGAGATCCTCGCCGCGATGGATGGCCTGCCGGTCACGATCAGGCTGCTCGACCCGCCGCTGCACGAGTTCCTGCCCGACCTGACCGACCTGTCGGTCAAGGTCGCGCTGGCCGGGGACCGGGCCACCGACCAGGACCGCAAGCTGCTCGATGAGGTCCGCAGGCTGCACGAGCAGAACCCGATGCTCGGCCTGCGCGGCGTACGGCTCGGCCTGGTCATCCCCGGCCTGTACGCGATGCAGGTCAGGGCCATCGCGCACGCGGCGGCCGACCGGATCAAGGCGGGCGGCAACCCGCGGCCTGAGATCATGGTCCCGCTGGTCGGCGCGGTGCAGGAGCTCGAGGCGGCGCGCGAGGAGGCCGAGCGGGTGCTGGCCGAGGTCGCCGCGGAGACCGGGGTCAGCGGCCACACCCTGATCGGCACGATGATCGAGGTGCCGCGGGCGGCGCTGACCGCCGGGCAGATCGCCACGGCGGCCGAGTTCTTCTCGTTCGGCACCAACGACCTGACCCAGATGGGCTGGGGCTTCTCCAGGGACGACGTGGAGGGCGCGTTCTTCGGCCGCTACATCGAGATGGGGATCTTCGGCGTCTCGCCGTTCGAGACCCTGGACGCGGACGGGATCGGCAGGCTGGTCAAGATCGCCGTCGCCGAGGGCCGGGCGACGCGGCCCGACCTGAAGATCGGCGTCTGCGGAGAGCACGGCGGCGACCCCGAGTCGGTGCGCTTCTTCCACGGCGCGGGCCTGGACTACGTCTCGTGCTCGCCGTTCCGCGTGCCCGTCGCCAGGCTCGAGGCGGGCCGCGCGGTCGCGCTGGAGGCCGCGGGGGGCAGCGACAGCAGGTGACCGGAGGCAGCGAACGCTGGAGCCCAGGGTACGACGGGCGCGCGACGGCCAGGATCGTGGCCGAGCCGGCCAAGCAGGCGCGCGTCCAGCAGCGCAGCCCGTTCCAGCGGGATCGGGCGCGGGTGCTGCACAGCTCGGCGCTGCGCAGGCTCGCCGCGAAGACCCAGGTCGTGGAGGTCGGGCAGGCCGACTTTCCGCGTACCAGGCTGACCCACTCGCTGGAGTGCGCCCAGATCGGCCGGGAACTGGGCGCCGCGCTCGGCTGCGATCCCGACCTGGTCGACGCCGCCTGCCTGGCGCACGACCTGGGGCACCCGCCGTTCGGCCACAACGGGGAGTCCGCGCTGGCCCAGGTCGCGGCGGGCTGCGGCGGGTTCGAGGGCAACGCGCAGAGCCTGCGCCTGCTGACCAGGCTCGAGGCGAAGGTCCACGGCGCCGGCCTGAACCTGACCAGGGCCACCCTCGACGCCACGCTCAAGTACCCGCTGCTGGCGTCGCAGGCGGACCAGGCGACCGGCAAGTATGGGTGCTATGAGGAGGACGGGGAGGTTTTTGCCTGGGTCAGGGACCAGGCTCCGCCCGGGCGGGCGTGCTTGGAGGCGCAGGTCATGGACTGGGCCGACGACGTCGCGTACTCGGTGCACGACCTCGAAGACGGCCTGCACAGCCGGCTTATCCTGCTCGACCGGCTGCGTGATCCGGCCGAGCGCCGCCAGGTCGCCGCGCTCACCAGGGCGCGGTACTGCCCGCCCGGCTCGGTCACGGCCGACGAGCTGTGCGAGACGTTCGACCGGCTGCTCGCGCTGAGCTTCTGGCCGGCCCGCTTCGACGGCGCGCCCCAGACGGCCGCCGCGGTGAAGAACCTGACCAGCGAGCTGATCGGGCGGTTCTGCGACGCGGCGCTGCGAGCCACCCGGCCCGCCGGGAGCCCGCCGCTGGCCCGTTACGCCGCCGATCTTGACGTGCCCTGGCCGCAGCGGAAAGAGTGCGCACTGCTCAAGGGGGTGACCGCGTACTACGTGATGGGGCGAGTCGGCGTGGTCGCGTCGCAGGCCAGGGAGCGGGAGGTGCTGACCGAGCTGGCGGCGGCGCTGGCGGCGGGCGCGCCCGAGTCGCTCGATCCCATGTTCCGGCCGGACTATCTGGCGGTGGCCTCCGAGGGGGCCAGGCTGCGGGTCGTCGTCGACCAGGTCGCGTCGCTGACCGACACCTCCGCGACCGCCTGGCATGCCAAGCTCTGCGGGTAACCCGGCCAGGGCCGCCCGTTCAGGCCCGTCGCGGGTCAGCCTCCGATCGCGGTCTCCGGGTCGCGGCCCGACCTGACCAGCGTGAGGATCTCGCCGAGCCCGTCCAGCGACCAGCTTTCCTCGCGTACGTCGACCGACACCCGCGCGCCCGCCACGTGCAGCGACGCGATGTGCAGCGGCAGGAACCGGGCCGGGATCGCCGGGTCGCACCACAGCTTGCCGGCCGGCACGGACGGGTCGAACCGCAGCAGCGTCCGCAGCAGGTGGAACGGGGCCGCCGAGGCCCACGCCTGCGGCGAGCAGGACGTCGGGTAGCTCACCGGCTCACCGAACTCGGACCGGTCGAATCCGCAGAACAGCTCGGGCAGCCGGCCGCCGAACCACTCGGCCGCCTCCAGGATGCCGGCGAAGACCTGCTGCGCCTCCTTGACGAACCCGTACCGCATCAGGCCGGCCGCGCAGATCGCGTTGTCGTGCGGCCAGACCGACCCGTTGTGGTAGCTCATCGGGTTGAACGCGATGCTCGACCTGGCCAGCGTCCTGATCCCGAAGCCGGAGAACATGTCCTGCCCGGTCAGGTGCGCCGCGACGGAGGCGGCCTTGCCCGCGTCGACGATGCCGGTCCACAGGCAGTGGCCCATATTGGAGGCGAGCGAGTCGATCTGCCGCTTCTGCCGGTCAAGCCCGAGCGCGAAGTAACCCTTGTCCGGAATCCAGAACTTCCGGTTGAACTCGTCCTTGAGGTCCTGCGCCTTGCCCGCCCAGTGCTCCGCGCCGGCGGCGTCCTCGCGTTCGGTGCAAAAGTGCGACTTGGCCAGGTACGCGGCGTACACGTAGCCCTGCACCTCGGCCAGGGCGATCGGCGGTTCGGCCATCGTGCCGTCCGCGAACGTGATGCCGTCGAACGAGTCCTTCCAGCCCTGGTTGGCCAGCCCGAGCTCGGTGGTCCTGCCGTACTCGACGAATCCGTCGCCGTCCCGGTCGCCGTAGTTGACGATCCAGTCAAGCGCGCGGTCGGCGTGCGGCAGCAGCTCGTCCACGACCCGGCGTTCCAGGCCCCAGCGGCGCAGCTCGCCGAGTAGCATCACGAACAGCGGGGTCGCGTCGACGGTGCCGTAGTAGACGCTGCTGCCGCCCAGCCACAGCGACGCCTGCATCCCGAACCGCATCTCGTGCAGGATCTTGCCCGGCTCCTCCTCTGTGGCCGGGGTGAGCTTGGTGCCCTGCAAGCGCGCCAGCGTGCGCATGGTGCCGAGCGCCAGTGACGGGTCGAGCGGCAGGACCATCCACGAGGTCAGCAGCGAGTCGCGGCCGAATATGGTCATGAACCAGGGCGCGCCGGCCGCGATGACCGCGCGGTCGGCGTGCTCGGGGTCGAAGATCCGCAGCGAGCCCAGGTCCTCGGTGCTGGCCGCGAAGACCGCGGCGAGCCTGGCGTCGGACGCCCGCACCAGGGGCGACTGCGTGCGCCAGTCGGCCAGCCGCTGTTCCGGGCCGCCGCCCGGGCGCGCGCCGTCCGCGTGAGCGTGCGCGGGCCGGAAGTCGGTCAGGTCGCGGCCGTTGAGCGACGGCGTGACCTGCAGCGACGTGCTCCACGCGCCGTGCGCGGGGACGACGGCGTGCCAGGTGAGCTGGCTGGCCGACACCTCGAGTTCGGCGTCGGCGTGCCGGGCGCCGGTGATCCTGGCGCCACGCAGCGCCGACCCGACCTGCCGGCTCAGCTTGATCGAGTCCTCGTCGACGTCGACGGTCATGCCGTCGATGTCCGCGGACTCACCGCGGGCCCGGCCCTCTTTCACCTCGAACACGTCGGCGAAGTCCGCGCCGATGCCGATCCGCAGGCTGACCGGGAGCGGCTCGGTGCTCATGTTGCGCAGCGTGATCTCCTCGTGCATGCCGTCGTTGAGGGCCCGTCGCCTGGCGACCAGCATGGTGCTGTCGGCCAGGCCGGGCATCGGCGGCATCCGGGACAGGAACGTGCAGGCGAACGGCTCCCGCGACTGCGGCGCGAGCGGCTCCGGCACGTGCCCGTTGATGCTCAGCTCCAGCCGGCTGACCAGCCTGGTGTCCCGCACGAACAGGCCCTGCGAGCCGCCGGGGCGCAGGTCGCCGGAGGTTTCGCAGATGCAGAACGTGGTCCCCTCGAGGAGCGTCACCTGGCCGCTCGGCGCCCCCATCGTGATCGCGGGCGCGCCATCGAATGTCCATGCCTGGCCCATCAGGTGCCTCCCGTGTGGACTGGCGGTGCCGACTGACTGGGCCGCCGCCCATGACCCGACCGCACGTACCTTCGACCCGACCGCACGTACCTTGCCTGAGGGCCGCGCCCTGGTGAAGAGTTGGCCGCGGCTTGACTGCAGTGTGTAGTTCAGTGATCGCTACCCGCGCCGCGACTATGGCACACCACTACCACGCGGATACCCTCGGACTGGCTCACCCGCAATCTCAGGAGGGGAAACTTGCCGCCTTCCGCCCGGCCGGTCGCGGTGTCGTCGCGCCGGGCCGGCCCGCGCGCCGCGTCGGTCGGCGTGCTCGCGCTGCAGGGCGACGTCGTTGAGCACCTGCGCGCGATCACCGCGGCGGGTGCCCACCCGGTTCCCGTGCGCCGGCCCGTCGAGCTCGCCAGCGTCGACGGCCTGATCATCCCGGGCGGTGAGTCGACCACGATCTGGAAGCTGGCCGCGATCTTCGACCTGATCGGGCCGCTGCGCGAGCGGATCGGCGCGGGGATGCCGGTGTTCGGTTCCTGCGCCGGGATGATCATGCTGGCCAGCAGGCTGGTCGAGCGGGCGAGCGAGCAGGAGACGCTCGGCGCGATCGACATGACGGTCAGGCGCAACGCGTTCGGCCGCCAGGCCGACTCGTTCGAGAGCGACATCGACATCGCCGGGGCCGGCGGGCGGCCGTTCCGCGCGGTGTTCATCAGGGCGCCCTGGGTGGAGCAGGTGGGACCGGAAGTCGAGACTCTGGCCACCGAGCCCCGCACCGGTAGGATCGTCGCCGTCCGCCAGGGGCCGGCGCTCGCCACCGCGTTCCACCCCGAGCTCACCGGCGACAACCGCGTGCACGCGATCTTTACTGACATGGTGAGGGAACTGTCATGAGCGGCCACTCCAAGTGGGCGACCACCAAGCACAAGAAGGCCGTCGTCGACGCCAGGCGCGGCAAGCTGTTCGCCAAGCTGATCAAGAACGTCGAAGTGGCGGCGCGCAGCGGAGGGCCGGACGTGACCGCCAACCCGACGCTGTACGACGCCGTGGCCAAGGCCAAGCGCAGCTCGGTGCCGAACGACAACATCGACCGGGCCGTCCGCCGCGGGGCCGGCCTGGAGGCGGGCGGCGCGGCCTACGAGAGCGTGACCTACGAGGGTTACGCACCGGGCGGCGTCGCGCTGCTCGTCGAGTGCCTCACCGACAACAGGAACCGGGCCGCCTCCGAGGTGCGGGTGGCGCTGAGCCGCAACGGCGGGTCGATGGCCGACGCGGGCTCGGTCTCGTACCTGTTCAGCCGCAAGGGCGTCGTGATCGTGCCGAAGACGCCGCAGATGGGCGAGGACGACGTGCTCGTGGCCGTGCTCGAGGCGGGCGCCGAGGAGGTCAACGACCTGGGCGAGTCCTACGAGGTCGTGAGCGAGGCGACCGACCTGGTGCCGGTGCGGACCGCGCTGCAGCGGGCGGGCATCGACTACGAGTCGGCCGAGACGCCGTTCCTGCCCTCGGTCGAGGTGCCGATCGACGAGGAGACCGCCAAGAAGGTATTCCGGATTATCGAGGTGCTCGAGGAGTCTGACGAGGTCCAGGACGTGTACGCGAACTACGCGGTCTCCGACGAGATCATGGAGAAGCTGGGTTGAGTCGTGGCCAGCACGGTGTGAGCCAGCACGGTGCGAGCCAGCACGGGGCGAGCCAGCACGGTGTGAGCCGGCACGGGGCGCTCACGATCCGGCCGATGCGCGCCGACGATGACCTCGACGCCGAGCTCGACCTGCGGCACCGGGCGTTCGGCCCGATGGACGGCGCGGACCGCGGCTACTGGCGGGACGAGATGCTTGGCTGCATCGCCGGCGGCAGGCAGTTCGGCGTGTGGGACGGCGGCGAGCTGGTCGGCGCGGCCAGGTACTACGACATGCGGCAGTACTGGCACGGCCGGGCGGTGCCGATGGCGGGCGTGGGCGGCGTGAAGGTGGCGCCGGAGGCGAGGGGCCGCGGCGTCGGCCGGGCCCTGATGACCACGCTGCTCGGCGCGATGGCCCGCCGCGGCTACCCGCTCTCGGTGCTCTATCCGGCGACCGCGCAGATTTACCGCTCGCTCGGCTGGGAAATGGCCGGCGGGCGCTACCTGGCCAAGGTGCCCGGCCGCTCGCTGGGCGCGCTGCTGCCGCCCGACCCCGAGGTCCCCGAGGTCCCCGAGGTCCCCGAGGTCCCCGCCGAGGAGCCGGAGCCGGCGGAGCCGGCCGAGGCGGGCGAGGCGGCCGAGGCGGGCGGCTCCCGGCCGGTGCGCCGGGCCGGCCCCGGCGACGCCGCCCAGGTCATCGCGGTGCTCGGCGCGGTCCACGCGGCCGCGCGCGAGTGCGGCCCCGCGACCCGCGACCCGGACAGCGTGCGGCGCTGGCTGGGCGAGCCCGGCATGTTCAGCTACCTGGCGGCGGACGGGTTCCTGGCCTACGGCTGGCATGGCGGCAGCGACCGGGAGATCATCGTCCACGTGCTGGCGGCGGGCTCGGCGCGGACCGCGCGGGCGCTGTGGGGGATCGTCGCCTCGCACGCCTCGGTGACCGAGGTGGTGCACGCCACCGTCGGGCCCGCCGACCCGGTCGGCTGGCTGACCAGGGAGCCCGACGTCTTCCTGCGCATGGACGAGCACTGGATGCTCCGGGTGCTCGACCCGGCGACCGCGATCGCCGCCCGCGGTTTCCCGGTCGCGGCGCGGGCGCGCGTGGCGCTGCGGCTCGCCGATCCCGACCTTCCGGCCAACGCCGGGCACTACACCCTGGCCGTGACCGACGGCAAGGGTTCTATTTCTGGCCTAACGGCTCGCGGCAGCCAGTCGCCCGGCGCCGGGCCGGTCGCGCTGGGGCCGCGCGGCTTCGCCGCGTTGTACGCCGGCGTCCCGATGGCGACACTGCGCGCCGCGGGCCTGGCCGGGGGCGGTGACGCTGGCTCGGACGGCGCGCTGGATGCCGCCTTCGCCGCCCGCCCGTACCTGCTCGACCACTTCTGACGTGGCTACCTAATGAGTCTTAGCGGGTCCGCCGTACGGCAGACTCGGTGCCTGGTGGCCGCCGGCAGGTGAGCACTGTTGCCTCCTGGGCTTTGAGCCCTGGTGAGAGATCGTGCCCCTGCCGGTTGCCGGGAGAGTTGATCGCTGCTGGGATGTCGTGCCCTCCGGATGGGGTGAGCACTGTTTCATTAGGTCGCTGATAGTTCTCCCGCAGGCTGCTACCTGTTTTCGACATCTTGGACGGGAGAGCGGATGCGGCTGTTCGTGGGGGATGACTGGGCTGAGGACCATCACGACGTGGAGCTGATGGACCAGGCCGGGCGGGTGCTGGCCAGGAGGCGGCTGCCCGAGGGCGCGGCGGGGATGGGCCGGCTTCACGAGCTGGTCGGGCAGCAGCTGGGCGAGGACGACCGGGACGCGGAGGTGGTGATCGGGACCGAGACGGACCGCGGACCGTGGGTGGCCGCGCTGGTCGCCGCCGGGTACACGGTGTACGCGGTGAACCCGCTGCAGGCATCGAGGTACCGGGAGCGGCACGGCGTGTCCGGGGCCAAGAGCGACGGCGCTGACGCGCACATGCTCACCGACATGGTGCGCACTGACTCGCACCAGCTCCGGGCCGTGGCGGGCGACAGCGCGGACGCGGAGGGCATCAAGGTGCTGGCCCGTACCCACAAGACGCTGATCTGGGAACGCACCCGCCACGTGCAGCGGCTGCGGCACCAGCTGCGGGAGTACTTCCCCGCCGCGCTGGAGGCCTTCGAGGACCTGGACGCTGCCGACACGCTGGAGCTGCTGGGCAAGGCGCCGGACCCGGCGCGGGCCGCGAGGCTGACCCGCGCGCAGGTCAGCGCGGCGCTCAAGCGCGCCCGCCGCCGCGGCATCCCGGACAAGGTCACCGCGATCCTGGCGGCGCTGCGCGGCGAGCAGCTGGGCCGGCCGCCGACCGTCACCGCCGCCTACGCCGTCACCGTCCGGTCGCTGATCGCGGTGATCACCACCCTGAATGAGCAGGTCAAGGAACTGCAGGGGCAGGTGGAGCAGCATTTTGGCCGGCACCCGGACGCTGAGATCTACCGGTCCCAGCCCGGCATGGGCGCTGTCCTCGGCGCCCGGGTGCTCGGTGAGTTCGGCGACGACCCGCACCGGTACGCCGACGGCAAGGCCCGCAAGAACTACGCCGCCACGTCCCCGATCACCCGCGCATCCGGGAAGAAGAAGGTCGTCGCCGCCCGGTTCATCCACAACGACCGGCTCGTCGACGCACTGAACGCGCAGGCCTTCGCCGCGCTGAACGCCTCGCCCGGCGCCCGCGCCCTCTACGACGACCTCCGTGACCGCGGCATCGAGCACAACGACGCCCTCCGGCGGCTGGCCAACAGGCTCGTCGGCATCTTGCACGGATGCCTGAAGACCCGCACCCTCTACGACGAGGCAATCGCCTGGTCCCACCGGGAAAACCTCCCTCAATCTAGCGTCGCGGCTTGACAATTAAGCTCCTGGGATGTCTCTCACGGGCTCGCCCCGGCTTCGGGGCGACACGCCGGAAGTGGTTAGCCGGCCAGAGCGGCGCCAGCCGGTAGTGTCGCTGGCGAACAGGTGTTCGGCTGTGACTCAGGCGGTGGCCTCGTCGTAGAGGGTGCGGGTCTTGAGGCATCCGTGCAAGATGCCGACGAGCCTGTTGGCGACCTTGCGCAGGGCAGGGTTGTGCCCGGAGCCGCTGGCGCGCTCGGCGTCGTAGAGGGCCCGGACGCCGGGCGAG
>DASPZH010000423.1:0-3127 GCA_035636335.1 Streptosporangiaceae bacterium | reverse complement strand
GGCGACCTGGTGGGTGTTATTGACAGTCGGCAGCCCGGTCCCGATATCCAGGAACTGGCGGATCCCCGCGTCGGCAGCCAGATACCGCACGACGCGCACGAGGAACTGCCGCGAGGCGCGGGCGATATCGACGATCTCGGGTAGGACGGCGCGCGTCTGCTCACCGGCCTGGCGGTCGACAGCGTAGTTGTCCTTGCCGCCCAGCCAGTAGTTCCAGATCCGGGCCGAATGGGGCACCGAAGTGTCGATTTTGGGTCGGCCCTCGTCGCCCGCGTTGGCTGTCACCGCGGCTTACCTCCTCCTGCTCCACCACCCGCCAAGGGGCGATTCGCCACCCAGGATTACATAGTGATCATCCCCCATTGTGTCGCACTGCGGGCAAGCCCGGAAACATCAACGCGTTCCCGGCGGCTGATTTGGAGCCCGATCGTCACCGAGGATGGCTACGTCGACCTGGTGGCCGACCGCATCGACCGGCCGGGTCCCGCGACGATCTCCCGCGGCTGCCGCCCGGCTGCCACCTGCTCGCCGAGGTTCTCGCCCGCCTCCGGGCCGGTGGCTAGCTGGCCTTCGGGTGCGGGTTGCCGAGGTAAGGGAACACGCTGAGAGTGTCGTTGTGCGGCCTGAGGCCCGTAGGCGGGATGTCGCCCTTGGACAGGAACGCCAGCCGGTGGTTGATGACGTCGTCGGTGAACACGCGCCCGTTGGGATACCGCGCGGGCCGTGCCGGGTCGAACGTCAGCATGTCGGGAAGCAGGGCGTCGGCGTCGATCGCGGCGATCGCCTCGTCCCTGGTGTAGTTGCCGGTGTGCTTCATCAGGTGGACGAACTGGTCGGTCCACCGCTCGCGATCGTGCACCGGCTCGCTGGCGTTGTACTCCTCCTTCGTCTCGTCGGTGTTGAAGAAGCTGCTGACCGACGGATGCCCCGCCCGGTCGACATGGAGCAGCCGGCCGTCGCGCTCCAGGCTGCACCGGCCCCAGATGCGGATATCGGGGCTGGCGCCGAGCTCGCTGGTCGGCAGCTCGAGGACGGTCGAGAACACGTTGCCATCGGTGTTCGAGTCCACGCCCGTCCACGGAGACTTGCCGCCAAGATGAGGCGCGGTGAAGTTCCTGCCGCCGCTGGTGTCGAAGAGGTTCGTGATCCCGTCCAGGTCGAAGAAGAAGGCGTCGCTGCGGCTCCCGGCGAAGAACCTGAGGTTGCCCGCCGTGACGACGTTCGCGGTGGTGCCGAACGAGACC
Source organism: Streptosporangiaceae bacterium (assembly GCA_035636335.1). Taxonomy (GTDB): domain Bacteria; phylum Actinomycetota; class Actinomycetes; order Streptosporangiales; family Streptosporangiaceae; genus Chersky-822. The sequence goes on along the minus strand of DASPZH010000423.1, from coordinate 1,883 downwards.
TCGGCACCATCCACCACCTTCATTCCGGCGGGATCGTCCGATCGGGCGTCGGCGCCGGTGGCGATGTAGGCATCGAAGGTCTGGCGGCCGTCGGCCGGCGGGGCGAAGACGTAGCTGATCGCGATGTCGTTCAGGCAGTCCCCGTCGTTGTCGATGGCGAGGCGGTAGATCGCGTCGGGATGCAGGGCGTCGGCGTTCGGGTTCGCGTTGAGTATGAGCACGGTCCTGGTCGGGTCCGCTGGCGACTGGAACGCGTAGAGGTCGCACAGGTCCAGCCGCTGGTCACCGAGCGGCGGCCCGAGGCTGAGACCGGTGAAGTGGTTCGACATGGGCATCTCCTTCCGGCGGGCTGAGCTGGGTACGGCGCGAGGTCATACCCGGGAGCGCAGTCGCGAAACTGCTCGCGCGGTCGCGGGGCCTGGAGCCTGAGAGCGCCGCTGACCTGCCAGTTCTGCCGCTGCAACGAAGATCGTCGCGAAGGTCGATGTGGCGGGCTAGGACCGCGAGCGCGACTCGGCGCCGGCGCTGCGGGCCTTGTACGACGGCGGCGGCATGGCGTAGCGGACCGGCGCCCTGGGCAGCAGCCGTCCGTACTCGATCCAGTACGCGTCGAGCAGGGCAGCCGTGTACTGGTCCCCGGTCAGCCCGCGGCAGGCGGGAACCGATGCCGGGCCGGCCATTTGCATCATGTCGACCGAGTAGCTCTGCGCGACCATCACGCGCTCGGCCGCGGCGGCGCAGGCGCTGACGCTCGGGCCGCTCTGGTTCACCGCGACCGCGACGGCGATCAGCGCGACCAGCACCGTCCCGGCGGCCAGGAACGCCCGCCTGGGGAAGGCTGGGTAGCTGAGTTCGGTCATCGAGGCGTCCGCATCGGTCTCGGCAAAAGGGTCTTAGTCCGTAGTCCGGGCGCTAACCGGTCGATACTCCCGATACTCTCACATTCCCATATAACTGCCCGACCCGTCAGCCCGTCGGGCGGTCAGCCACCTGGCCGGAACCGCCCGGGCCGAATGCTGCGCGGCATGCAACAGTTCGGGGGACATGGCGCATCCTCTGGTTAGACCGAGGTGGTGGCATGGACCTGGATGAGGCGTTGGCGGCGCTGGTCGTGCGGTCCGGCGACCGGCTGCTGCGGGTGGGTTATCAGTTCACCCACGACCGGGCCGCGGCCCAGGACCTGGTCCAGGGAGCTCTGTTGCGCGTCTATGGCTCGGTCCGCCGGCGCGGCGAGGCTCCCGACGACTGGTACGCGTACCTGCGCCGGGCGGTGGTCAACGAGTACGTGCGCACCCGCCGGCTGCGCAGCAGCAGCGAGGTGGTGACGGACACGGTTCCCGAACGGCCCGTCGCCGACTGCCCGGAAGACCGCATCGCCGACCGGGCGCAGCTATGGGCCGCTCTCGGCTCGCTGAGCCCGCGGCAGCGCGCGGTGCTGGTGCTGCGCTACTACGAGGGCCTGCCCGACGGCGAGATCGCCGCGCTGCTCGGCTGCCGGGAGGCGAGCGTGCGGAGCCTGGCGAGCCGCGGGCTGGCCGCCATGCGGCAGCAAGCCGTGCCCGCGAGCATCAGCGTGGAGGAGGATCGCACATGAGCCGCATCGAGGACGAGATCCGTCAGGTGATGGCCGACCATGACCGCCACGCGCCGGGCGCGGCCGACCTGCTCCGTGCGCTCGAGCGAATGACAGGCCCGCGTCGGCTCGGGCCGCGCTCGTTCGGGCCGCCGCGCCGCTTGGCCCGCTGGTACGTGCCGCTCTTCGCCGCGGCCGCCGTCGCGGCGGTAGTCGCGGGGAGCGTGTGGGCGGGCGGGCTGCTCGGCGCCCACTGGCGGACGATCGCGACCGGGCCACGACACTCCGGCCAGGCGTCGCCACTGTCCTG
>DASPZH010000422.1:0-4786 GCA_035636335.1 Streptosporangiaceae bacterium | reverse complement strand
GCCAGCTAACCAAGGGCGACCCCACCTACCGCTCGTTCATCGGGGACTGGACCGGCCATCCCGCCGAGCTGCCTGCCGCCGCGGCCAGGCACCGGGCGGGCGGCGCCACGGTCTACGCGAGCTGGAACGGCGCCACCGAGGCGGCAACGTGGACCGTCCTGGCCGGAGGCGCCCAGACCACGCTGGCGCCGGTCACGTCGGCACGCAAGTCGGGGTTCGAGACGGCCATCGCCTCCTCGGCCAAGGGCCCCTACTTCGCCGTGGAGGCCCAGGACGCCAAGGGCCGAACCCTCTCCAGGTCGCTCCCCGTCAAGATCGCCTGAGCACGCGCTCCGCCTGCCCCGCCCGCTCCCGCTCCACCCGCCGCGGCGCTGCCGCGCTCGGCGCGAAACGTTTTGACTTCACCCGCACCTGAGATCTTAGGCTGGGCGGGCGCGTGCCCTCGGCACGACGCGGCGACGTGGGGAGCGATGGCGGACTATGGCGGACGGACTCTGGGCAGCGGACCGGCGGGCACTGACCGTGGGCCTGGCGGCGACGATAACGTTCGTGGCCGCCGAGGCGCTTGCGGTCGTCACGGTGATGCCGCTGGTCGCCAGGGACCTGCACGGGCTGAGCCTGTACGGATTCGTGTTCAGCGCGTTCATGCTCGGCACTATGGTCGGCATCGTCGCGGCCGGGCGCTCGGCCGACCGTCGGGGCCCAGCCATTCCCTATGTGACCGGAATAGTGGTCTTCGGCGCCGGGCTGACGCTCGCCGGGCTGGCGCCGTCGATGCCGGTGCTCGTCGCCGGGCGGGCGTTGCAAGGGCTCGGCGCGGGAGCGGTGCCCGCGGTCGCCTATGCGGCCATCGGCCGGAGCCTGCCGGACCGCTTGCGGGCCAGGATGATGGCGGTGCTTTCCACCGCGTGGGTTGCTCCCGGCCTGGCCGGGCCGGCGCTCAGCGCCGAGGTGGCCAGGGCGTTCGGCTGGCGCTGGGTATTCCTCGGCCTCTTGCCGTTCGTCGCGCTGACCGGGCCGATCGCCCTTCCCGCGCTAGTCAGGCTCGGCCGCCCAGCCGAGCCGGCCGCGGCCGGACACCGGCTGATGGACGGTGTCGGGGTGGCGGCCGCCGCGGGCATGGTGCTCGTGGGCCTGACGCTGGCGGTCGGGTCGGCGAGCGCCGGCGGGCCCGCCGATGGCCCCGTGACGGCGGGGGCCATCGTGACTGGCTGCCTGCTGGTCGCGGTCGGCACCGCGCTCGGGCTCCCCGTCCTGCGGCGGCTCATGCCTGCCGGGACGCTGTCGGCACGCTACGGCCTGCCCGCCACGATCCTCAGCCGCGCGCTGCTGACCTTCTGCTTCTTCGGCGCCGACGCGTTCGTCACGCTGACGATCACGATCCTGCGGCATCGCAGTCCGGCGCTGGCCGGCGTCGCGGTGACCGGCAGCACGCTGGCCTGGACCGCGGGAGCCTGGATCCAGGCCAGGATGATCGGCAAGTGGGAGGGGAGGCGGCTGGTCAGGATCGGCCTCGTGGTCATCTTGACCGGAATCGCCGGCCTGAGCACGATGCTCAGCAGCGACGTTGCCGTCGCCGTGGGAATCGCGGCGTGGACGGTCGCTGGGCTCGGGATGGGCATGGCGTTCTCGCCGATCACGCTGTTCATGCTCAGCGAGGCACCGGCGGGCCGGGAGGGCTGGGCCTCCGCCTCGCTCAACCTCGCCGACGTGCTCGGCAGCGCCATCGGCATTGGCTTGGGCGGCACCGCGCTCGGCGCCGCGGTGCGATTCGGCTGGCCGCTGTCGGCGGGCCTGGCGGTCGCCTTCGCCATGGCGGCGGCCGCCGGGATCGCGGCGCTGGCCATCAGCGGCCAACTGCCGACCCGGCGGCAGGACGCCGTCGTTCCGGCATGCGCCGAGCCCGCCGCCAGCTAGCCGGGCGGCACGGGGAGCCGCGCTACCTGATGACGGTCGCCTGGTCCGCCACCGTGAGCCACGGCTCGGGCACCATCGTCAGCGCCTGCCGGTATACGGCCTCGTAGCCCTCCGCCATGACCTCGACCGTGAATCCGGCCTCGACGTGCTTGCGGCAGACCGCCGGATCGAGCCCGCGCGCGAGGGCGATGCCGAGCGGAAGGTCGTCGGGGTCGTCCACGATGATGCCGGTCTGGCCGTGCACGATCAGCTCGGGCATGGCGCCGCGGCGCAGCCCGACCACCGGAGTGCCGCAGGCCATCGCCTCGATCACGACGAGCCCGAACGGCTCCTCCCAGCAGATCGGGAACAGCATGCACGCCGCGTGCGCGAGCAGGCGCCGTTTCTGCGTGGCGTCGGCCACGCCGTAGATCGTCACGTCGGTGCCGATCCTCGGCTCGATCTCGCGCGAGAAGTAAGCACGCTCGACCGGCTCCGAGCACTTGCCGGCCAGGACGATCGGCAGGCCGGCCGCCCTGGCCGCGTCGATGGCCAGGTGCGGGGCCTTGTCCGAGTGGAACCGGCCGAGGAACAGCGCGTAGTCGTCCTTCTGCGCACGGAACGGGAACGTCTCCGAGCGGATCGCGTTGTGCACCGTCGCGGCCCAGGCGAGGTCGGGCGCGCTTGACCGCTGCGCATCGGAGATCGCGATGAGCTGTACGGTGTCGCCGAGCGCGCGGTAGTACTCACCGCAGTCACCGTGGACCGGGCCGTGCGCCGTCAGCACGGTGGGAGTGAGCCGCCCCCTGGCCATCAGCGGGCCCGCCATCGTGTGGTCGTGGATCACGTCGACGTCAAGCGCGTCGAGTATGCTCGCCACCTTGGCGGCGTGGACGATCTCGGGCATAGCCTCGCCGAGCTGGTCGGCCGGCCCGACGTCGTAGGTGGTGTGGAACCGCTGGGCCCTGGTCGCGTGATTGCCGGCACCGATCAGCGTTACCTTGTGACCCCGCGCGACGAGCGCGTCCACCAGATCGGCCACCACCGTCTCGATTCCCCCATATGCCGCAGGCGGAACGTTGAAGTACGGCGGCGCTATCATCGCGACGTGGATCTGCTGGGCCCCCACCGGGGCCGGCTGAGTTCGGGTAAGGGTCGAGCCTGTGGTGCTCACAGCCAACGCCTCCTTGCCTGACGGGATCACCGGCGCGGCTCCGGGCGCCGGTCGGGCGCCCAGTCCGGCCGGAAATGATCATGCCCGTGGACCCTAGCGCCAATGCTGCAAGTGCATTAATAAAAAGCCAATGGCTTGGTAATGAGTTTACCTTTGCGCGTGCCGCAATGCGGCGCGAAATGCTAAGCAGACTGCGTTTACACAGCGTGTGACGCACGCCGGCGTGTCGCCTAATGCCCGCACAGTGTGCCCTCTTCGCCGACGTGAACGACCCGGTCAGGCTCGGTGACGACCCGGCCAGGCCAGCGGCTTCCGCGCTCCGTAACCGCGAGATAGTGCGGAGATTATCGGTGATTGTCTGGGTAAGCGGGTGATCGGGGCCGAGTGCCCGTTCACAGTCCGCGATGGTCCGCTCGAACATCCGCATCGCGTCGGTCAGCCGCCGCGCCCCGGCGTAGGCGTGCGCGAGGTTGGCCCGGGAGGTCAGAGTGTCCTCGTGGTCGGCGCCAAGCACGCGCTCGAACTCGGCGACCGTCCGTTCGTAGACCGGGATCGCGTCCGAGAGCTTTCCGGCCGAGTGGTAGACGCCGGCCAGGTTGCCCCGGGCCGTGATGGTCTCCCGGTGATCGCGGCCCTGCACCCGCTCCCGGTCGGCCAGCAGTCGCTCATACAGCGGAATAGCGTCCTTCATCCGGTGCATCGAGTGGTAGCACGAGGCCAGGTTCCCCAGCGCCGTCAGCGTGTCGGGGTGGTCGGCGCCGAGCCTCGCCTCCCGGCTCGACACGGCCTGACGGTACAGGACGAGCGCCTCCTTCAGCCGCCCTGAGCTACGGTAAGCCAGCGCGAGCAGGCCGGCCGTGGTGACCGTGTCTGGGTGATCCTGGCCCAGGTTCGTCTCCCGGATCTTGCGCACCCGGACGAAGATGGCGACCGCCTCGTCGAGCTGGCCGGCTCGCTGGTAGGCGCGGCCCAGGTTCAGGTACTCGGTGAGCACGTCGCGGTGCTCAGGCCCGAGCGACTGCTCCCACTCGGCGACGTTGCGCTGGTACAGCGCGACGGCCTGATCGGCCTGGCCCGCTTGCAGGTAGGCGCCCGCGAGCCGGCTGCGCACGCCGAGCGTGTCGGGGTGCTCGGGCCCGAGCACCCACTCCCGGTCGGCGAGCACCTTGCCGTACGCCTCGATCGCCGCATCGTAGTTGCCGCTGGCCCGGTAGATTCTGGCCAGGACGGTCCTGGCCGTGAGCGTATCCGGGTGGTCGGCGCCCTGCCCCTGCTCCCGCTCGACCAGGCTGACCAGGATCAGCTCTCTGGCTTCGTCCAGCCGGCCTTCCTTCTCGCACGCCTCGGCGAGCAGGTCGCGCAACGCCAGGGTGCGAGGGTGCTGGGCCCCAAGCGCGCGGCCGCTGGCCGCGAGCATCGACTGCCAGTAGGCGATAGCCGCCGTGCTCAGGCCCGCCGCGCCCAGGCTCTCCCCGGTCGTCATCAGCACCGGATGCGGCTCGGGCAGCCACAGCAGGTCGCCGGCGATGCCGCCGAGCCACCCGGCACATCCGCGCAGCGCCTGCTCCTGCGCCGGGTCGGCCCCGAGCTGCGGCCACGCCTCGGCGATGGCGTCGGCCGCGGACCGTGCCGCGTCGTCGAGCACGGCGGCCGGCACGAGCCTGCGCACGGTGTCCTGGATAACGGGGTGGACGGCCACCAAGCCGTCGCCGACCG
>DASPZH010000421.1:0-2238 GCA_035636335.1 Streptosporangiaceae bacterium | reverse complement strand
CAGGAAGTGCTTGCCCGAGGAGGAACCGCCGGCCACCAGCAGCGAGATCGGGTAGGGCAGGGCCACCGCGGCGAAGCAGCCGAAGAAGATGGCGATCTCCTTGAGCCTGACCCTGACGCTCGGCGTCACGGCCAGGAACGCATAGGCCGCGGGGAGCAGCACGATGGCTGTCTCCTTCGAGATGAAGGCCAGGCCCAGGCTGGCGCCTGCGGCGTAGAGCAGCCACCGCCGGCTCTCCGCCGCGAACCTGGCCATGAACCACAGCCCGAGTACGGAGAAGAACGCCATCGGGCCGTCGAGCAGTGCCTGCCGGTTCACCACGACGAAGTACGGCATCACGGCGAGCAGCAGCGCGGTGATCACGCCGGCCCGGCGGCCGTACACGCGCGCGCCGAGCGCATACCCGACCGCAACCGTGGCCAGGCCGAATGCGACCGCGAGCAGGCGCGGGCTGAAGTCGCTCACCTTGACCCGGTACAGCAGCGAGGTGGCGAGCTGGAACAGCAGCGGATGTGCGCGGAAGACCGGGAACAGGTCGCTGAGCTGCGGCGCGCCCGCGATCGCCGCTCCCTGGCCGGCGTAGACGGCCTCGTCGCTGTTGAAGCCGAGTGCGTTGATATGCCACAAGCGCAGCGTGACGGCAGGAGCGGCGACCATCGCGACCGCAAGGGCGGCGATCATCCGCGCGCGCAGCGTCCCCGCGCGGTGGGAGGGTGCGCCAGGCACAAGCTCGGCACGGCGCACCGGGATCTCAGGTGGCGCGATGTCGGCGTCCCCGAGGGCAGGCAGAAGCGTCGCCGTTCCCGGGCCCGCGGCCGCCAGCGTGAGGCGTGCCCGCTCGGCGGCGGTCTGGGCGTAGACGCCGTCGGCCTGACGTGACGGGTCCGGCTCGGGCGCCCAGGCCGGCTCGCCGGGATGCGAGCCGTTCGACGCCAGGAGCGGCGACCCGCTCGGCACCAGGACGGGCGACCCGTTCGAGGCCGGGCTGCCGGCGGGCTGCAGCAGCAGGGGTATGTCGTCAGCCCAGCTAAACGAGTCAGACGCGAGCGTGCGGGCACGCACGTGGCTGAGGAAGCCGGCCAGGATCTTGCGCTCGACGGCCCGGAGCTCCTGGTAGTCCATCCCGGCGATCGAGATGGCCGGGGCGAGATGGCGGAACGGCGGGAACCCGTAGGCGTCGTCGGTATTGACGATGAGCTGCTCGAGCGCGGACTGATGGTCGAGATCGGCCAGGCGCGGGCGACCGCGCTCGATGATGAACAGTTCTCTGACCATGGTGCTCGGCGTCAGGTGGCAGGGAACCAGCCGGTCCACGGTGTACTTGGGCGGGGGGATGAGCATCTGGGTAATGGCGTTGAGGCCCATGATGGGGAGGTTGAAACGGCTGAGCCTCATGCCGATCGAGCGTCCGCCCTTGGAGTGCAGGCGGCTCTGGATCTGCAGCCGCCGCCACTCGGCCCTCGTCAGGTCGTCCGCGCTGACGGCACGCAGGGTGTGCGCGCTGATGGTCAGCGGCTTGGGGAAGCATGTCGCCTGCCCGTCGGCGTCGATCAGCGTCATGTCGTCGGAGAGGAACCGGCAGCCGTGCTCGCGCACCAGGCGAAGTACCGTCCCTGTCTTGCCGGTGTCGGTCAGCGCGGACAGCATGATGCCGGTGCCGTCGAAGTCGACGCACGCGGCATGGAGCAGCATGCGGCCGCGCGACACCATCATGAACCTCAGCATCGGCTCGATGATGTTGGTGTAGACCACGTGCGAGGAGCGGGCGAGCAGTGGCCCGACCTCGATGTCGACGCGGTCGCCGCCGAGATGGGCGCGGAAGTTGGCGCCGAGCCGGCCCAGGTGCTCCTCGTAGCGGATCGCCGCCGTGCCCGCGTGCTCGGTCATCGCTGCCCGCCGGCGCGGCGTCCGGCCGCCTACGTCGCCGACCCGCACGGTGATGTCCAGTTCGTCATGGGCTACATGCTGAGCGCGGAAGTACTCCATCTCGGGCAGCATGATCTGCGACCCGATCGTCACCACGCCGCCCACGTCGTACCGGTAGGCCAGGTACCGCGACCGCTTCCCGTTCGACGACGTCCCGACCTCGCCGCGGCCGGCGCCGGCGGTCATGTCGACCAGGACCCGGACCGGATCGCGGCTGTCCTGCGCTGTCGAGCGGAAGATGGCCCGGTCACTCAGCAGGAAACGGACCACGAAGAGCAGCGTCAGCGTAACGGCGTTGGCGGCAAGCAACCC
>DASPZH010000420.1:0-3224 GCA_035636335.1 Streptosporangiaceae bacterium | reverse complement strand
ACGAACGCGGGGAATCCGATGTCACGACGCGGCCACCTCAGGGCTCAGCGGTGCCCAGGCTCGCGCATCGCGCGGAGACGACCTGACACGCCATAGCTGGGTGACCTTACCACCGCTCGGCCGTCGCGGCGGCGCCGTCAGGGGTCCCGCCAACCGCGCCGGGCCGCCCGGGTCAGGGCTTGCGGGCGACGCATGCGAGTACCCCCATATCCTGACACGGCGCGGTACGCGCCGCTCCGGGCCGGAAGCAAGGCGCGCTGGCGCCGCGCGCAGGCGGCCGCGCGTAAGCTGAGGTCACGGACCTGCGGGGGGGCCGCCCGCGCTCAGCCACATCGCGAACCAGGCCGGAATCCACAGGGTGCGCCAGGGCCAGACAGCCGCCCCGCGCACCCACCCGGAGGCGCCTTGTCCCATCCAGCCCGCCGTCGCGAGCCTGCCCGCCGTCGCGAGCCTGCCCGCCACCGCCAGAAGGCCTGGCGAGCACCCGTCCGCCTGGTGGCGGTTATCGCCGCGCTGCTGGCCGGAACAGGCGCCGCTGCCGCGCTGGTCGCCCAGCCGACCGGGCCGACCGGGCCGACCGGGCCGGCGGCGAGGAACGGCGCGCCGCGGGACGCCGCCTCGGCGCACCACCCGGTCCGGCACGGTACCGGCCTGGGGGGAACGTCGGTTCGGCGCGGGCTCCGGCCGGCGGCAGCCGTCCGCGACCCGTCCGGCGCGGCGCACCCCGTCTCGGCCGTGATACGCGTCGCGCCGGGATCCTCGCTCGACTCGGTGCACCCGGTGTCCGGCGGCACGTACCTGTTCAGGCGCGGCGCCACGTACACCGGAACCCTCAGCGTGAGCGCGGACAACGTGGTCGTCGGAGCGTACGGATCGGGCCCGAATCCGGTGTTCCGCCGGTCCACGGCGGGCGCCGACGTGGTCGTCACGGGAAACGGCGACCACCTGGCGCATCTCCGGCTGACCGGACAGGGATACCAGCCGGTTCCGGGCTGCGGGCCGGCCAGCACGGCCGGCTACGAGCTCGGCATCGACGTCCGGGGAACGCACGACACGATCGACTCCGTCGTGGCGTACGGCAACCTGTACGCGGGCGTCTACGTCGAGCCGGCCGGGTCCTACGCCACGATCAGGCACAGCGTGTTCGACCGGGTCAACTCGCTGGACCCGGCGAACCTCGGCGCCGGCGCGTTCGGGATCCTCATCTGGGGCGACCACAACACGGTGGACGCGGACACGTTCGCGAACCAGAGCACCTGCAGCCCGGCATACGGCAAGGACGGCTCGGGCGTGGAGATCTACCACGGCTCGTACAACCTGATCGAGCACAGCACCGGCCGCAACGACGCCGACTTCACCGAGCTGGGCGGGCGGGGCGCCACCACCAACACCTACCTGGACAACACGTTCGCCGGGCCGGGCGAGTTCCTGGTCACCAGGGGCAGCGGCGACACGGTGGACGGCCCGGTGTACGACACCATCCTGACCGGCAACGTCGCGCACGGGGCGGTGGTCAGCTACGGCTGGCGGCCAGGCGGAGGACCGCTGCTGGTGATGCGGGACAACCACGTCTCGGCGCTGTCGCAGGACGGCGGCCTGGTGAACAAGGGCGGCACCGTCATCGGCTTCTGACCGGCATGTCGGCAGCGACACGCTGCTCGCCCTTGCTTGTGCTTAGCTGTCCAGCTCCGGGGCGGGCGGCGCGGAAGCTGACGTCGGTCGCGAGGTATCGGCCGTCGAGGACCGCAGCACCTCGAGCACGGCCAGGCCCTGGCCGACCAGCCCGGCGAGCATCTCGTTGACTCCCGACGCGCCGTTGAGCACGGTCAGGTGGGACCCGGCGATGCCCTTGGAGGCGGCCTCGACCAGGTCGGGCAGCTCTTCGATGATCCGGCTCGCGGCGATCAGCTCCTGGTTCCCTTTCCGCAACGACGCGGCCCGCACCTGGTTGGCGTCGGCCTCGGCGGCCGCGAGCTCCCGCTTCCTGAAGGCCTCGCCCTCGGCGCTGAGCTTCGCCTGGTCCCGGTCCGCCTCGGCGATCGTCCGCTTGCGGTACGCCTCCGCGTCGGCCGGGCGGCGGACCGCCGCCTCCAGCCTCTGGGCGGCGAGGTCTGCCTCGCGCCGGGCGAGCGCAGTCTGCTGCTCGATCACCTCCTGCGTGGCGATCGCCTCGGCGAGCGGACCGGCCTGCCCGGCGTGTGCCTTGGCCTGCTCGGTCTCGGCCAGGAAGCCGGCCTTCTTGATCTCGGTGTCCCGCTCGTACTGTGCCTTCATCGCCGCGACCGCCAGCTCGCGCTGCGCGGCCTCCTGGTCGGCCTGCGCCCGGGCGATCCTGGCCTGGCTGGCGACCGCCGCCGCGTGCGGCGCAGCCAGGTTCTCGATGTAGCCGGTCGCGTCCTCGATCTCCTGGATCTCCAGCGCGTCGACCACGATGCCGAGCTTCTCCATCTCGGCGTGGCTGCCGTCCTTGACCTCCTGGGCGACCCGGTCGCGCTCCCTGATGATCTGCTCGACCGTGAGGCCGCCGACGATGGACCGCAGATGGCCGGCGAACACCCGGCCGACCAGGACCTCCATCCGGTCCTGCTCGGACAGGAACCGGCGGGCCGCGTTCGCGATCGACGCCGGGTCGTCGCCGACCTTGAACGCCGCCACGGCCCTGACGTTCAGCCTGATGCCCTGCTTGGTGATGCAGTCCTCGACGATCTCGGCCTCTTGGAGCGCGAGCGAGAGCACCCGCGCCTTCTGCTTAACCGGCAGCACGAAGCTGCCGTGGCCGGTGACGATCCGGAACTGGGTCGCGTCGCGCCGCCGCTTGGAACCAGAGATCAGCAGCGCCTCGTTGGGCGCGGGAACACGCCAGAAGAACATGACTACTCCTGCGAGGGAAATGGACGCGGGGCACCTCGTTGTGACCCGGCTAAGACAGGCGTGACGAACACCGACCGCGCCGATATGCAGTCGACGACCACGACTCGGCTGTGCCTGGGGATCGGCTCGTCCGACCATGCGGCGAACGCCTCGGTGCCGCCTCGGACCGGAAGAAGGACCTCTCCTGGCCCGTTCACCGGGATCGAGACGGTGACCCGTCCGACCGTTCCCAGCAGGGTGTCCCCTGAGCCAGCGGGCATTGCATGACCGGCTTTCCGGACATGAGGAGTTCAGTCGCGTTCAGTCCAAAAGCGTATTCCCCACGCCGGCGAACACGGAAACCTGCCCGTACC
>DASPZH010000419.1:0-10112 GCA_035636335.1 Streptosporangiaceae bacterium | reverse complement strand
GCCAAGTTCGGCGCCGACCCCGAGCACGCCGTCGTCGCCTGGGTCGCCCGGCGGCTCGGCCGTCCCGCCCGGTGGACGGAGACCAGGTTCGAGAACATGATCGCGATGACGCACGGCCGAGCGCAGCGGCACACGGTCACGATCGGCGGCAGCAGGGAGGGCGACGTGCGCGCCTACCGGCTCGAGATCGTCCAGGACGGGGGTGCGTACCCGCGCATCGGCGCCGTGCTGCCGTTCCTGACGATCATGATGGCCACCGGCCCGTACTCGATCCCGGATGCCGAGGCGGTCGGCACCTCGGTCGTCACCACGACCACTCCGGTCGGCGCCTACCGCGGCGCGGGCCGACCGGAGGCCACGGCCGCGCTGGAGCGGGCGTTCGACCTGTTCGCCGCCGAGATCGGCATGGACCCGGCGGAGGTCAGGCGCAAGAACCTGCTGCCGCCGTTCACCGAGCCGCACCAGACGGCGTTCGGCGCGCTGTACGACAGCGGCGACTATGAGGCCGCCCTGGACAAGGCGCTGGAGGCGGCCGGCTACCGCGAGCTGCGCGCCGAGCAGGCCGAGCGCCGGGCGAGCGGCGACGTCGTGCAACTCGGCATCGGCGTGGCCTGCTACGTCGAGATCACCGGCGGCGGCGATGAGTCGGGCCCACCGCAGGAGAACGCGACCGTCGAGGTCCACCCGGACGGCACCGCGACGATCCTGACCGGCACCTCGCCGCACGGCCAGGGCCACTCGACCGCGTGGGCGATGATCGCCAGCGACGAGCTCGGCATACCGGTCGAGAACTTCACCGTGAAGTGGGGCGACACCGACCTGATCCCGGTGGGCGGCGGAACCGGCGGCTCGCGCAGCCTCCAGCAGGGCGGCGCCGCCGTCCAGCAGGCATCCAGGGAGCTGGTCGAGGTGGCCAGGGAGCGGGCCGCGGCGGCGCTCGAGGCAAGCGCCGACGACCTGCGGTTCGACAGAAGCCGCAGCGCCTTCGCGGTGGCGGGCGACCCCGAGGCGTCGGTCAGGCTCGCCGACCTGGCCAAGGAGGAGCGGCTGTTCGTGCACTCGATCTTCACCGCTCCCGGCGCTACCTTCCCGTTCGGCACCCACGTCGCCGTCGCCGAGGTGGACACCCAGACCGGCAAGGCCGTACTCCGGCGGGTGATCACCGCCGACGACGCAGGCCTGGTGCTCAACCCGCTGCTCGCCGAGGGCCAGCGGCACGGCGGCATCGCCCAGGGCGCCGCGCAGGCGCTGCTCGAGGAGGTCGTCTACGACGCCGACGGCAACCCGCTGACGGCGAGCTTCGCCGACTACCCGATCGTGTCGGCGACCGAGCTGCCGAGCTTCGAGCTGGCCACCAGCGAGACGCCGACCAGCTACAACCCGCTCGGCGCGAAGGGCATCGGCGAGGCGGGATCCATCGGTGCGACCCCCGCCGTGCAGAGCGCCATCATCGACGCCGTCGCGCACCTCGGCGTCCGGCACATCGACATGCCCGCCACCCCGATGCGGATCTGGCGAGCGATCCAGTCGGCCCAGTCCCAGCCAACACGGTCCCAGCCAACCCAGTCCCAGCCAACCCAGGCCCAGCCAACAGAGTCGGAGAGTGCGTGATGCAGGTCAAGCTCACCGTCAACGGCGAGCGGCGGTCGGACGATGTCGAGCCCCGGCTGCTCCTCGTGCACTACCTGCGCGAGGTCTGCGGCCTGCGGGCCGCGAACATCGGGTGTGACACCACGTCGTGCGGCGCCTGCACGGTGCTGCTCGACGGCGAGTCGGTGAAGTCGTGCACGGTGCTCGCCGCCCAGGCCAGCGGCCGGGACGTGGTCACCGCCGAGGGACTGGCCCCGGACGGCGAGCTGCACCCGGTGCAGCAGGCGTTCCGCGCCGAACACGGCCTGCAGTGCGGGTTCTGCACCCCGGGCATGGTGATGGCCGCCGTCGGCCTGCTGAGGGAGAACCCGAGCCCGACCGAACAGCAGGTGCGCGAGGGGCTCGAGGGCAACCTGTGCCGGTGCACCGGCTACCACAACATCGTCCGCGCCGTGCTCGCCGCTGCGGAGGGTTCGGGGGGTCGTCCACCCTGGCCAGCACCGCGGGCCAGCCAGCCAACGGCCAGACCGAGGTGACCGCGTGATCCCCGCCCCGTTCGACTATGTCGCCGCCGGCTCGGCCGCCGAGGCCATCGACCTGCTCGCCCGGCACGGCGATGACGCCAAGGTGCTGGCGGGCGGCCACTCGCTGCTGCCGATGATGAAGCTGCGGCTGGCCGCGCCGGCGGTGCTGGTCGACATCGCCAGAGCCGCCGGCCTGGCCGGGATCAGCGTCGACGGCGACGAACTGGTCATCGGCGCGACCACCCGCCACGCCGACCTGGTCTCGTCCGCGCTGGTCAGGGCCGACGCTCCGCTGCTCGCCCACGCCGCTTCGCTGGTCGGCGACCCGCAGATCAGGCACCGCGGCACGATCGGCGGCTCGCTCGCCCACGCCGACCCGGCGGCCGACCTGCCGATGGCGCTGGTCGCGCTCGGCGGCTCGGTCGAGCTGGCCGGCCAGGCCGGAACGCGCCGGGTCCGCGCCGACGACTTCTTCGCCGGCTTCTTCGAGACCGCGCTCGCGGACGGCGAACTGCTGACCGCCGTCCGCGTGCCCCGGCGGCCGGGCGTGCCCTGGGGATACCAGAAGTTCGTGCGCCGGGCCAACGACTGGGCGATCGTCGGCGCCGCCGCGATTGACGGGCGGATCGCGCTGGCGAACATGGGCCCGGTGCCACTGCGCGCCCGCGCCGCCGAGCAGGCACTGGCCGCCGGCGCCAGCGCCGCGGAGGCGGCCGAGCTCGCCGCGGACGGCACCTCGCCCGGCGAGGACATCCACGCCGACGGGGAGTTCCGCCAGCACCTCGCGCGCGTGCTCACCAGGCGGGCGCTCGAGCATCTTTCCTAACCAGGCGTCCGGGGCCGGTGCCTGCGGCCGCACGCTCGCGGCCCGGGCGCGACACCGGTGCCCGGGGACGCCGACGCCCGGATTCGCCGCGGCCGGCCGCACTAGGGTGTGTCCTGTGGACGCCGCCGCAGCGGCCGAAGGCACAGACTGGCTACGGCGGGGAGAGGACGGACAATGACCGGCGACGTCTCGGCGGACCGACTGCGAGCCGAGCTCAGCGAAGTCGAGAACGATCTGGCGAACGTGCGCCGCACCGCTGCCGACATCCGCGCCAGCATCGGCGAGGTGCAAGACCCGTCCGACCTAGGATCGCTGATTCAGGCCGCAGCCGAGCAGGACAGCCTGGCCGACCGGTTCGCTGCCCGGCGCGACGACCTGCTGCGCCGCCTCGCAGCGGCGGAAGGCCGGTAGGGCCGCCTCGCAGCCGCGGAAGGCCGGTAGGGCCGCCTCGCAGCGGCGGAAGGCCGCTACCCGGAGAGTTCGCGTTCGGTCGGGGTCCGGAACCTCGGGATCACCCGGACCCCGGCCAGCCAGGCGGCTAGCCGCTGCGACTCGGCCTCGATCAGGGCCAGCGCCTCGGCGCCGACATCCTCGAGCAGCCGGATCGCGATCTCACCGCCGGCCCGCTGCGCCCAGCCGCCGACGATCCGGCCGTTCAGCCAGATGGTCGGTCCCGCGTTGCCGTTGGTGTCGAACAGCGCCTTCCCGTGCGGCCCGAGGAACCAGGACCGCTCCGACCAGCCCATGACGGTCGGGTCGAGCGCGGGCAGCAGCGCCGCCCAGGCGCCGGGGTCACCGATCGATCCAAGGTCGTCGGGCAGCGCGACCCCGGCCGTGCCCCCGAGATCCACCTCGGCCGCGCCCAGATCCCCGACCGCCCTCCTGACCTGGGCCATCGTCCAGCCCGTCCACCACTTCAGGTCGGACAGCGGCGCGGGCCCGAAGGCCGCTAGCCACTGCCGCGCCAGCTCCGCGCGGGCGGCCACCTCGCCGATCTCGTCGGCCTCGTCCCGCAGCCAGTGCTCGGCCAGCACCCACCGGTACTGCTGGGAGAGCCAGCTTCCGACCGGCCGCCCCCGCACCACCCGCCCCTGCGCCGCGAGCACGAGCAGCACCCGGCTGGTGATGGCCTGGGTGGCCTGGTACGACTTGCCGGGCGCCAGGACCAGCGTGGTCTTCAGCCGGGGCTCGGCCGCCGAGAGCTCCGCCGCGGTGGCCGTCCCCCCGCGGGCGGCGAGGTGGCCGAGCACCGACCGCTCGACGTCGGCGAGCCAGGACTCCGGCTGCGGCACCGTGCCGGCCTCCGTCAGGAGCCTGAGCAGCCTGGCCCGCTGATCGGCCGCGATCCGGTCGCTGGCTGACGCCTGCACGACGGGCACCGACTCGGCCGGAACCACGAACACGGTCCTGCGCATCGCCAGCATGCGGATCAGGTCGCGCCGCTCGTACAGCGACTCCTCGATCGCGGCGACCGGGACCGGGTCCGCCATCCTCGCCTGGACGGACAGGTACACCGTGGCCGGGTCGGTGCCGTGCAACGCCACCAGCTTCCTGGCGACCTGCGCGGGATCCGGCGGCGCCCCGCCAACCCGATACCGCGGCGCCAGGCCGTGCCGCACGGCCAGTCGGCGACGGCGCTCGGCCACGTCGATCCGCTGCATAGCGACATGATCCACCAGGCCTGTGACACCGGTCGGCTCGACCGCGGCCGGCGGCCGGGCGCCGCTGCCCGGCGAAACGCGTTTCTTCCCGCGACCGGGCCTGCGCTAGCCTCGCTCCGTATGCTGTCATTCGATCGGCTCATCGCGGAAGCGCAGGCCGCGCCGTTCTCCGGCTGGGACTTTAGCTGGCTGGACGCGCGTTCGCGGGCGGAGGAACCGCCGTGGCGGTACACCGCCGAGGTGACCGCGCGAGCCGGTGCCGCCACCGCGATGCTCGACATGGGAACGGGCGGCGGCGAAGTGCTCGCCGGCATTGAGCCGCGCCCGGCCAGGACAGTTGCGACGGAGGCCTGGCCGCCGAACGTCCCGGTCGCCGCCCGCCGACTGCGTCCGCTCGGCATCCCGGTCGTCCGGTACGGCGGCGCACCGGACAACATGAGCGAGGAAGGGGTGCGCGCCGATCCCGGCCGGGCCGGGCGGCTGCCGTTCGCCGACGGCGCGTTCGGCCTCGTGATCAACAGGCACGAGTCGTTCCGCGGCGACGAGGTGTGCCGGGTGCTCGCGCCAGGCGGCGCCTTCATCACCCAGCAGGTCGACTACCACAGCAACGACGACCTGTACCGGCTGCTCGGCCTGGCACCGCCGCCCGAGCCGGAGACGTGGCTTCCGCTGGCCGTCGACCAGCTCACCGCGGCCGGCCTGTCGATCGCGGGCACCGCGGCCGGGCAGGCGATCCGGTACTTCGAGCACATCGGCGCCGTCGTGTATTACCTGGAGAACATCGCCTGGGCCGTACCCGAGTACAACCTCCAGGCGTGCCGGCCCAGGCTCCTGGCGGCCTGGCAGGCGCAGGATGCGTGGCCATGGGCGATGACCGAGCGTCGGTTCCTCGTCGTGGCGGCCAAGCCGCGCGGCCAGCCGGTGAGCGTCAGGAGGGGCAAGTAGGGTACGGGCGGCAGTATCGGCGCGACGGCCGAGGCCGCGAGCGCGGCCGCGAGCGCGGGCGCGAGCGCGAGGAGGCTACCGGGTGAGCGATGGGCCGAGTACTCGCGTGTTGGCCATCATGGGCTCGGGGGAGACCAGCCCGACGATGGTCACGATCCACAAGCAACTGGTCGCCAGGCTTCCCGGCGGCGTCCACGATGCGATCCTGCTTGACACGCCCTATGCGTTCCAGGAGAACGCGAGCGACGTCTCGGCTCGCGCGCAGGCCTACTTCGCCCGCAGCGTCGGGCTGAAGGTGGCCGTGGTCCGCGACGCCGACCTGCCCGCCGGCGAGCACCCGGGCGCCGCCGGGCTCGCCGCGATCCGGTCGTCCGACTGGGTGTTCGCCGGGCCCGGCAGCCCGTCCTACCTCCTGAACAGGTGGCGCGGCGGGCCGGTAGCCGACACGCTCAAGGACCGGATCGCGGGCGGGACGGGGATCACGGTGATCGCGTCGGCCGCCGCGGCCGCGACCGGGTTCGTGGCCGTGCCGGTCTACGAGATCTACAAGGTCGGCGCCGATCCGCACTGGCTGGAGGGGCTTGACCTGTTCGGCGTGCTGGGGCTCAAGGTCGCGGTGATACCGCACTACGACAACGCCGAGGGCGGCACGCACGACACCCGGTTCTGCTACCTGGGCGAGCGCAGGCTGGCCGTCCTGGAGCGCGAGCTGCCGGCAGATGCCGCCGTGCTCGGAGTCGACGAGCACACCGCGTTGATACTCGACCTGATGACCCAGGATGCCGAGGTCGTCGGCCGGGGCGGCGCCACTGTCCGCAAGGGCGGCGTGAGCACGGTGCTGCCGTCAGGATCCAGGATCACGCTGCCCGAGTTGCGGGACCTGGTGCGCAGCGGAACCGGCGGACCCGGGCCGGGCCGCGGCGATCCGGGCGCGGGGGCGGGCCAGCGTAAGGCCGCAGCCACGGCAGCACCCGGCCAGGCGCTGAACGAGCTGACCGGCGACGCGGCCGGACGGTTTGAGGCGGCCGTGCGGGACCGTGACGGCACGATCATGGTCGCGGCCATCCTGGACCTGGAGGCGGCGATCGAGGCGTGGTCGACCGACACCGACGAGAACGACAGCGCCGACCGGGCCAGGGCCATGTTGCGCGGTCTTGTCGTCCGGCTTGGCCAGGCCGCCGAGCATGGCCTGGCCGATCCGGCCGAGCGGCTGAGGCCGGCGGTCGAGCCGCTGGTCGCGCTGCGCGAGTCGCTGCGCAGCGACCGCTCCTACGCTGCCGCGGACGTGATCAGGGATGCGCTCGCCGCGGCGGGCGTGGAGATCAGGGACACGCCAGACGGCACTCGCTGGCAGCTCAGCGCGCCCCGCGCTAGCGCGCGTACACCCCCGAACCCGGCCAGGACCGAACCGCCGGCGCCGTGCTGAACCGCAGTCCGCGGACAGCCGTGTCACTGGGGTGAGACGGGGGCGCTCGCCGGTCAGGTCTCCCCGGACTAAGCCGAAGTTACGGACGAAGGATCGTCATGTCAGTCACCTGGGCACGGCTGATCGCCGGCGCGGCGCTCACGCTCGCCGTCGCCACCGGCTGCGGCAACGCCCCGCAGGCACACTCCGGCGGCGGCCAGCCGACGCCCGCCTCGCCGTCGGCGACCACTCAGCCAACCTCGTCGGCCGCGCCGGCCCGTCCGCCACACGGCACCATCACCGCCACCACGCGTCGCCGCCGCCGTCGACGACCGCGCCGCCGTCGCCCCCGCCGACGAGTTCCAATCCGATCCCGCAGAACAACGGCGGCGACCGCGACGGCGACAACAACGGCGGCCCGAGCGACGGCGACGGCAACACCTAACGCCGCGCCGGCGGATCGAGCGGGGGGTGAGCGTCGCCCGAGTGGGCGTCGCCCGAGTGTGCTTAGGGAGATCCTCGTTCAGCTCCTGGCCGGGGACGGCCGTGCCATCGTCCAGGCCAGCGGCAGCGACTCGATGCCGTAGATGCCCTCGACTCCGCCGAGGCGCTCCGAGCCGCCCGGCCGCAGTCCGGGCAACCGCGGCGCGAGGAAGCTCAGCGCCTCCTCTAGCTCGGCCCGGGCCAGGTTCTGGCCGAGGCAGAAGTGGGCACCCGCTCCGAAGGTCAGCACCCGGTCGCCCGACGGCTCGGCGGTGATGTCGAACTCGTCCCCGGACCCGATCTCCCGGTTGGCCCGCTCGGCGCAGACCGCGACGATCGTGCCGGCCGGGAAGATCACGCCGCGATGCTCGATCTGCTCGGTGCACAGCCTGGCGGTGAACGGCGTGATCGGCTCGAACCTGAGCACCTCGTCGACCGCCCTGCCGACAAGCTCGGGCCGCTGCCTGAGCGCCTCCCACTGGCCGGGATGCCCGGCGAACAGCCGGAGCGCGTGCGCGAGCTGCGCCGCGGTCGTGTCCACGCCGCCGGCCAGCACGTTGAGCACCAGGTTCACGCACTCGGGCCCGGACAGCCGCTCGCCCTCGGCCTCGACCCGCAGCAGCGCGCTGATCAGGTCGTCGGCAGGCTCGCGCCGCCGCTGGTCGAGCAGGCCGGCGACGTAGTCGTACAGCTCGCGTACGGCCCGCTCGATCCGCTCGGGCTCGGCGGCCAGCGCCCGGATGTCGAACTGCCGCTGCACCAGGCTGGACCACTCGTGCAGCGCGGCGGCGTCCTGCGCGGGCGCGCCGATGACGGCCCCGATCGTGCGCGCCGGAAACCGGCCGGCGAACCACGACACGAACTCGCACTCGGTCCGGCCGGCCAGGTCCTGCCAGAGCGCCGCGGCGATGTCCCGCATCACCGGGCGCCACCTGGCCGCCGCACGCGGCGTGAACGCCGAGGCCACCAGCGCGCGCAGCCGGCGGTGCCGGTCGCCGGTGAGGTTCAGGATGTTGGCGTCGATCTGCTCGGCGAGCCGGCCGCTGGTGATGCCGAACATCTCGGCGATCTCGCGTCCGGGGAAGGCGGTCTGCCTAGCCCGCAGGAAGAACTCGCCGGACTCCCGGTCGAGCACGAGGTAGGCGATCGGCGACTTGACCAGCCAGCCGAGCTTGCCTGCCTCGGCGAGCCGCTCGTGGTACGCGTCGCCGGCCAAGCCGGAATCGGTGATATCGAACTCCGGCAGCTCAAGCTCGCCGACTACCTCCGCCATGCCCAAACGCTAACCGCTCCCGCCAAACCCCGCCAGGGTGGCGGCGATCGCGAACGCAGCGGCCACGGTCTGGCCGTACAGGTCCTCGCTCCACGCCTGCGGCCAGGTGGACAGCTTCGCCACCACCGTCTGGGACGGCCCGTGCACGAAGACGTGCTGGCCGTTGATCCCGCTGGCGTAGAAGAACGGCAGCGCGGGATCGCGTACCCACCAGCAGTTCCGGTAGTGGGTGCCCGTCGGGTACCCGGCCGGGTTGTCGCCCTCGGTGAACGCCCGCGCGCCGTCGGGCGCCCCGCGCACGGTGTCGTCGACCCACCAGGCGGGCACGACCTGGCGCCGGCCGGACCGGCCCCGGCGCAGGTAGAGCTGGCCGAACCGGGCGATGTCGCGGAGCGTGGCGCTGATGCCGCCGTCGGCCATCGGGTTGCCGCGGCCGTCGACCGTGATCTCGGCGTCGAACTCCGCGCCCATCGGCTGCCACAGCTCCCTGGCGATCAGCTCGTGCAGCCGCTCCCCCGCCGCCCGCTCGATCACCCACGCGAGCACGTCGGTCAGGATCGACCGGTACCGGAACGGCCCGCCGTGCCGGCCGTCGTTGGCCAGCGTGCCGAAGTACGCCAGCGCGTCGCCGGCCGCCGGCCCGGCGCCGGTCCCGGCTGCGTCTCCCGGCGGCCGCCACAGGTACACGCGCTCGTACGTGCGCACGTCGGCGGCCGGGTCATCGTAGTCCTCGTTGAACCGCGTCCCGGTCCGCATGTCGAGCAACTCCTGCACGGTCGCCCCGGCGAACGACGTGGTCCCGAGCTCGGGCACGATCCGGCTCAGCTCCGCGCCGGCGTCGAGCAGTCCCCGCCCGGCCAGCACCCCGGCGACGGCCGCTGTCACCGACTTGGAGACCGACATCAGCAGGTGCGGCGTGTCCGGCGTCATGCCGTTGAAGTACCGCTCGGCGACCACCCGGCCCCTGTGCAGGACCAGGAACCCGTCGGTGTAGCTGTCTTCGAGCAACTCGGCCACGGTCAGCTCGCGTCCTTCGAAGGAGAACGAAACGCCCCCGAGCTCCTGTTCTGCCCTGGGCAGGGCTCGCACCCGGCCGGCTCGCCTGGCGATCCTCGCGCCGGGGATGAGCTCGCGCACGTGCTGGAATGCCCACCGGTTGAACGGCGGGTCCTGCCAGTTCGCCAGCGTGACGGTGCTGGTCCGGGGGGACGACCCCCCGGTCACAGCGCGGGCCGGGGGCCGGAGCCGGTCAGCCACGGCAGCCGCTCCTCGTGGGCGGCGGCGACCCGGAACGCGGTCACGTCGTCGAAGGTCCGGCCGACGATCGCGAGACCGGTCGGCACGCCGTCCCCGGACAGGCCGGACGGCACGTTCAGCACCGGGCACCGGCTGGCAATGTTGAACG
>DASPZH010000418.1:0-6454 GCA_035636335.1 Streptosporangiaceae bacterium | reverse complement strand
CCGTCAGGTCCCTCAGCTCATTGAGCGGCACCCGCCTTCCGAGGTATCCGAGCACCATCGCCAGGCAGGCCGCGCCGCAGTCCGCCTCCTCCATCTGCCTGACCACCGGCACCCTGCGCCTCACTGGCCGGCCTCG
The DNA here is from genome assembly GCA_035636335.1 of Streptosporangiaceae bacterium. Lineage (GTDB taxonomy): Bacteria > Actinomycetota > Actinomycetes > Streptosporangiales > Streptosporangiaceae > Chersky-822. The sequence continues at coordinate 6,318 of DASPZH010000418.1, read as the reverse complement.
CGAGTGCCAAGCATGACCTCGAACTCCCGAGCGAGAATCACGGCGACCGGGCGGGACCGCAGGACGAGCGCCACCTGAGTGACGAAGGGCCTGCCTGTCGGTGCTGACCCGGTCAGCCCGGTCACGGTGACCCGGCCGGTCAGCAGCACGCTGGGCTGGGTCGCCTGGCCCAGCCCCCTGCGCCTGACCGCGCTCCGCGTCGCCAGCCTGGCCTTGAGCTTCCGGACGCGGACGGACCGCAGCCCCCGGCCCGGCAACGCAACCCTCAGGTCCCTGGCGGCAGCGAGGTCGGGCAGCACCGCCGCGGGAAGCAGGGCCGCGAACCGCCCGCCGGGCTCGATGGCGGCACGCCCGTAGCTGTACTCGGGCGTCCGCGCCATGCCGGTCACGGCGATGCCGGCACAGATCAGCGCGACCGTGAGCCGGTAGCACCACCTGATCCACGGCGCGCCAAGCCGGACGACGCCGCCGCCGGTCTGCCCGCTGCTGGCGCGAAACTCCAGTGCCTCCCTGCGGAAGATGGCGCGCGCACTCGTCCCGGCGGGGCCCGTGCTGGCGGGTGCGCTCGCCGTCGCGCGGGTGCCGGCCGTCGCGGGGGTGCCGGCCGTCGCGGGGGTGCCGGCCGTCGCGCGGGTGCCGGCCGTCGCGCCGGTGCCGGCCGGTGCGCTCGCGCCTCGCCAGCGCGGCCGGCCCGGCCAAACCGGGGTACGCGCCCGGCTGTGCTTTCCCTTCATCGCCCCGTCCTGGCGGCGCGGGAGGTGTAGACCCGGTCGAGCATCTCGTAGAGCACGAGTTCCTGGGTACGCTGCGCCGACCGAAGCAGCCGGTTGACATGCATGTGCGCGAAGCTCACGGCCAGCGCGGGAAGATCAGCGCCGAGCTCTCCAGCGCTGGCAGCGGCCCGCATCTCTCGGGTCACCGCGGCCAGGGCCGCCGACCTGCGGCGCAGAACCTTCACGCTGTCAACGAGCTCCGGTTGCTGGTCGCCGTCCGGGCCGAGCATCGCCTCCAGGGACGGCCTGTGCAGGCGATACCGGTCGCTGATGGCGCGCTGGAACGTGCCGTCGGTACGGAATTCCCGCTCGTAGCTCAGCCGGGCACCGCGCGCCGTCGTTCGCTTCTGCTGCGCAGTCAGGCCAAGGTCGTCGAACAGCAGGTCGATCCCCAGCAGCGCGGCCCGCCAGCGCAGCTCGGCGCCCGCGTCGCCGGGGAGCTGGCGGATGAGCGCGAGCACGGCCTCGCTGTCAGCCTGGAAGAGGCGCTCGGCCAGCTCGATGCCGCCGGCGCCGCCGTACCGCTCCACCTCGCGTTCATACGTGTCGAGCTGGATCCGCCAGACCTGGCCGGTCTCGATGAGCGGCGCGGTGCTGCGCCGCAGCCGGGGCAAGGCATCGCCAAGCAGCGCCTCAGGCGCGCCGTGCAGCCGGAGCCGCAGGTGCCAGTCCGGGTCGCCGTACCGGATGAAGTGCCACCGGTCGGCCTCTCCCGCGGCGAGCGAGGCCCCGAGGGCGGCGGAGATCCTGCTCAGTACCAGGTCCGCGGTCGCCGGGCCGGTGTACAGCTTCAGGTACAGCCATTCCGAGCCCGGCGGGAAACGCCGCGCGGTCGCGCGGCCCGCCGCCGGCCCGGCAGTCTCCCGCGCTGGCCGGGCCGCCTCCGCGGCCGGATCGGCCGCGTGGCTCCGCGGGCTGGTCGCGTCCTGGCCCGGCGGCTCCGGCACGCGCGCCTGCCCGGGTCCCGGCCGCACGAACGGGACGATGACCTGGTGGATGAACAGCCCTTCCGGGCCCGCGACGCACAGCCGATCCGGGCCGCCGACCAGCTCGACAAGGCGCGCCGCCGGCCGCGCGCCGATCTGATGGGCGAGCGCCTCCACGCTCAGGATGTTGTCCAGATCGGCCGCCAGTTCGTTGTCAGCGTCGGCCAGGGCCACGTGCCGGGGCAGGCCCGCATCGGCGCGCAGCTTCTGGACGGCCGTGAACTGGGCCCGGCCGCGTGGCTCGCGGAACGCCGCGAGCTGAGGTTCCCGCAGATTCCAGCACGCCCTCGACAGGATGACCCGGCCGCTGGCCACTCTGGGCAGGTACGGAGACTGATGCAGCGGCCCCCAGTCCCACATGACACCCGGCGCTGCATCCTGGTGCTGTAGCGCGCACAGGAAGCGGTAGACACCCAGGCCGCCGCGGGGGTTGTGGGCCGTGGTGAGCCGCGGGATGACCTCGCATCCGAGCCTTGCGGACCGGAGCACGATCCGGTTGCCCGAGACCGAGACGGTGAGGTCGGAAAGCTGAAGCTGCCTGTCCGGCGGCGCGCCTGATCGCCCGAGGTAGGCGATCTCGTGGCTGCGCAGTACCGGGCGGCACAGTATGTTCCCGATCCGGCCTTCCGGCTGGTGCACGATCTCCGCGAAGACGCACTCCGGACGCGCGGACTCCTCGGCCCGAAGGTGAGCCTGAACGAAATGCCGCAGTTCGTCGTCGGCATGGCAGAACCGGCCGAGGAGCCTGGCGCCCGAGGGCCCTGACGCCGAGTGGACAGCCACCTGGAACTCCCCGCGCCCGGCTGCCTCGGCAGACTCCGCGATGACCGCCCCGAGTACCTCGTAGGCCGCCGGCAGCGGCGGCGTGTCCTCATCGCGGATGGCGTCGGCCTCCGCCGATCCGATCGTGATCTCGCGCTGGCCGCTCGCGAGCGCATGCGCGAGCTTGCGGTACAGGAAGTCGTCGCGGCGGGTCCAGGGGGCCTGGGGCTCGTGCTGGCGCGGCAACGGCAGGCCAGCGAGCAGCGGGGCCGCCTCCGCCGAGGCGGCACCCGACATCCCGAACCCGATGCCGGTTTCCTCGTCGAGCACGCTCGCGAGCGGCATCTGCCTGGTCTCGTAGCGGCGGGTGAACTGCTCCCTGAACTGCTTCAGCGCCTCATCGGGGCGGTGCCGCGCGAGGGCGTGCAGGATGTCGGCGCCGCGCCGCATCTCGGCGACGACGGCGGTGCCTAGCACCGCGCTCTCGGCCGGTTTGGTCAGGTCGACCTGCACGAGCCGCGACAGCCTCGGCGCGGCAGGCAGGTCATCGAGGATGCGCGCGACTGCCCGGTACCGCTCGGCAGGCGCGCCGAGGCCGCTCGCGTCGATCGCCGCCAGGCTTGCCCGGACATCGGCGAGCCGGCGGCCCATCGGCGCGGTGCGGTCGTGACGCCCGAGGTTGGCGGCCAGGGTGTCCGCCGGAGGCGGCCCGGTGAGCTGGGGCCGGATGTCGGCGACCAGCACCTGGGCGTCCACGAGTTCGCCCAGGTAGTCCTCCGCCTCGGCCCGGCTGACCTCCTCGCTCGTCAGCGGCTCGGCGAGCGCGGCGAGACTGGCCCCGGCGCGGGCCAGCGCGATGGTCTGCACCAGGTACGGGGTCTTGTCCACCGCGACCAGGCGGTAGCGCCGGCCATCGCCGTTTTCATAGGACTCAGCGAAAAGGAGCCGGTCTCCCGCCGCGTAGAGGCTGGAATTCGGCTGATAGGTCAGGCTCTCGCGCAGTGCGGGGTCCCGCTCCACCGCCGCGGCGAGCGTCCACAGGTAGTCCATGTCGAGGCGGGTGTGCCGGCGATACCGGTCCCGGCCATGCAGCCGCAGGCTGGTGCCCGCGCCGATGGTTCCCGTCGTGCAGCCGGCGAACAGGCCGAACGGGGTGGGCCTGGCCGCGGCCCGCATGAGGTAGCAGACGAGCGACTGCTCTGCCCGCCGGCCCCGATCGCCGTCCGGGTCCTTGCGCCATACGTCGATCGCCGACTCCAGGCTGGGTGAGGCCACGCAGACGGCGTCACGGAAGGCCGGGCCGGTAACGATGTCCTCAAGCCGCCTGCGAAGCCGTATCCGGTCGCTCGCGAGCGCTTCGTCGAGAACGGCCAGGTCGTCCAGGCGGCCGGGTGCTTCCAGGTCGGCGGACCAGTCAGTCACGACACGAAATGGCAGCAGGGGAGTGCGCAACACGAAGAACCCGGACGGCTCGGCCCGGCGCGTCGCCGGCCCGCTGCGGCCCGGCGTCATCGGGCGAACGCTCCGGCGGGAAGGCCCGCGCCGCCCGTCGACACCAGCAGCATCTGATCCCACGCGGGCTCGGCGGCGAAACACGCGGCGTGCAGAACGAGCGCAACCCCGGCGGCGCCCTCAAGCAGTCCCGCCTTCTTCATGGCCGGCCGCACGGGTATCGGACCGGTTGGCCCGCCAGCGGATCCGGCCTGCGGTGCACCGCACAGCCACAGGGTGCGCCCCAGCCAGGACAGGGCCGCGTCAGCGAACTCGCTCTCGCCGGTCATCTGGTGCAGCCGGCCGAACATGTGGGCCAGACCCGCGGTGCCGTGGCACACGCCCGCGTCGGCCACGCCAGTCTGCTCAGGCGGTCGCCGCGCCGCGCTGAGCGCCAGTTCGGTGCCCGCTTCCGCCCAGCTCGCCTCACCGGTGTCGCGAGCCGCGAGCAGCAGTGCGACCGCCACGCCCGGGTCGCCGTAACACCAGGCTGACCGGGCAGGTGCCGGCTGCGCATCCGGTGCCGCGAAGGCGGGCACGGTGCGGCCCCACGGAGTTTCCACCAGCTTGGCGAGCATCCAGCGGATCGCGCCGTCAAGCAGCGGCGCAGCGGTGCCTGACTCGACCCCGAGCACATGCGCGCGAGCCAGCAGCGGAATGACGCCGGCGAGGCCGTGGGCCACGCCGAGGTCGACGCCCCCGTCCGGGTGGGCCTGCGCCCGCGCGCTCGCCATCAGGCTCGGCGGCGTCCACCAGGACACGCCGTCGGCGTCGCGGCGCGCCCGCCCGGCCAGCCGCTCGATGACCTGGGACAGGCATTCCACCGCGGCGGGTCGCGGCCACCTGGCGAGGGCATAGGCGCCCAGCCCGGCCAGGCCGTCGATGAGATCGTACGGCCCCCGCTGCGGATACCGTCGCAGCGCGTCGGCCAGTGCGACATCGATCGCCGCGCCCGCGTCCGCGTCCGCCTCCTGGCGGTCGGTGCCCCCCAGCTTTCCGACCAGGTTGGCGGCCCACGCTATTCCGGGAAAACCCGAGTACAGCGAGGTCGTGAGCGGCTCGGCGGCGAGCTTGTTGACGGCCTCGTCGAGGTACTCGGCGGCGATGTCACCGGCCTGGTCGTCCGCCCCGGTCGCGGCCAGGGTGGCGTAGCAGACGGCGAGTCCCGCCGATCCTGACGCCAGCGTGGCGCTGCGCGGGGCGGTGTGCCGGTCGCGATCGGGCCCGGTGAGGAGGCCGATCGCCGCCAGCGCCCTGTCCCTCTGCTCGCCTGATAGAAGCGGGCGCCATGTCGCGCCCCCGGCTGAATCCTGTCCGCTGGTCAATGCGGCCCGCCTATCGCATGTATGCCGTGCTTGGCCATCGATAACTCCACCGAAACGCCCTGTGCGGGCGCAGGCGGCCAGGATGCCTCAGCTCTCTGAGCTGAGGCATCCTGGCGCCCGGCACTACACGCAGACCAGGCTGTTGTCGTGGCAGGCGATGCTGTCGCAGACGCCGCTGTGGCAGATCACGGTCTCGACGCAAAGAATGGTGCCGGTTCCGCCGACGACGCCAGAAAGGTCCTGGTCGTCAAGATTGCGCAGCGTCTCCTTGGAGAGCGTGAGCTTCTTGGACTGCATGTCCACGTTTACCTCCGCATAATCGTGCTGACTTCGGGGGCGGCTATGCCTTGTGATTCACCGCACCCTGGCGGCGAAGATAATAACACCATGCTCGACGACGGATTGCTAATCAATCGCTAATTTCTGCATGGTATTTAAATGGCCATTCCGGATCTTATGGCATTGTTTCGGGCCGCCAGGACAAGCTTTCGCCGGCTCAGACGCAGACACAGACAGGATGCCCCGGCCAAGGCAATGGCCGGGGCATCCTGATCTGATGCGAGTCGCTCGATCCAAGAACGAGGATCGGCGAAGAGCAGCCTTAGCATGCTCTCATGTCTGGCGACTAGAGGCAGACCAGGCTGTTGTCGTGGCACACCACGCTTTCGCAGACGCCACTGTGGCAGACCACGGTGTCGACGCAGAGGATGGTGCCGGTTCCCCCGACGACGCCAGAAAGGTCCTGGTCGTCGAGATTGCGCAGCGTCTCCTTGGAGAGCGTGAGCTTCTTGGACTGCTTGTCCATTTAGGCCTCCGTATAACCGTTCGAGAGTATGGAGGCGGCTGATGATTTACATTCACCGCTTCCCTAGCGGCGAAATAATAACACCGAGACTTGAACCAGCAAGGTTAATCAACTGCCGTTTCCAGGTCGGCGATTCTTCGGCGTTTCCGGGTTGTAAACCGCCCTTCCGGGGCACA
>DASPZH010000417.1:0-6568 GCA_035636335.1 Streptosporangiaceae bacterium | reverse complement strand
CCCAGGCCGGCCAGCGCGGCCGGAGACGGGGAGCCGGCCCAGCCAGGCGCGCCGCGTACGACGTTCTCGGTGCCGTCACCAGCCGGGATGCCTACGCCAACCTGCTGCTTGCCGCACTGCTTCGCGAGCGCGGCCTGCGCGGCTCCGATGCGGCTCTCGCCACCGAGCTTGTTTACGGGACGCTGCGCCACCGAGCGTGCTACGACGCGGTGATCGGCGTTTGCGCCGACCGCGGTCTCGCGCAGATCGACCCGCCGCTGCTCGATGTGCTGAGGCTGGGCGTGCATCAGCTTCTCGGCACCAGGATCGCGGCGCATGCCGCGGTGGCGACCACGGTCGACCTGGCCGTGGAGGTGGCGGGCCGGCGGCCGTCCGGGTTCGTGAATGCCGTGCTCCGCCGCGTCGCGCTGCGGGACATCGAGTCGTGGATTGACGTGGTCGCGCCTGGCCGGCCGTCCGATCTGGCCGGGCACCTGGCGATCAGGTACAGCCATCCGCGCTGGATCGTGACCGCGTTCGCGGAGGCACTGGGCGAGGTGTCGGCCGGCGAGCCCGCTCAGGACGGGAACCGGCTCGGCCGCGGCCTGGTCCAGACGGAGGCGGCGCTCGCTGCCGACCAGGACCGGCCAGGCGTTACCCTGGCGGCCGTCCCCGGTCTGGGCGGCGCTGACGAACTTGTCGCGGCGGGCGCCGAGGCCGCCAGGTGGTCTCCATTCGGCGCCTACTTGGCACACGGCGACCCAGGGGCGATCAACGCGGTTGCCGAGCGCCGGGCGGCCGTGCAAGACGAGGCCAGCCAGCTCGCCGTGCTGGCGCTGACCAGGGCGGAGGCCGGCGGGCCTGACCGAGCCTGGCTGGACATCTGCGCGGGCCCCGGCGGGAAGGCCAGGCTGCTCGCCGGGATCGCCGCCGGGCGCGGCGCCGTGCTCGCCGCGGTCGACGCGCACGAGCACCGGGCCGGCTTGGCCGCCGAGGCTCTGAGCGGGATCGGCCGGGCCCGCGCACTGACCGCCGACGGCACGGTGCCGGCCTGGCGACCAGCGACCTTCGACCGGGTACTCGCCGACGTGCCGTGCTCCGGGCTCGGCAGCCTGCGACGCAGGCCCGAGGCTCGGTGGCGGCGGAGCCCGCACGGCATCGAGGCGCTCGGCGAACTCCAGCGGTCCCTGCTCACCTCGGCGATCGAGGCGGCTCGGCCAGGCGGTGTGGTCGGCTACGTCACCTGCTCACCGCACCTCGCGGAGACCAGGGCAGTCCTGGACGACGTCCTGGCCTCCCGCACGGACGTGCGGGTACTCGATGTTCCCGCGCTGCTCGCCGAGGTTCCCGCCCTCGCTTGCCCGGAGCCCTACGCGCGGTACGCGCAGTTCTGGCCGCACCGGCACGGCACCGACGCGATCTTCATCGCGCTGCTGCGCCGGGCTGGGTAGGAGTCAGTCCGCCCGGCGGCGTTCCAGGGTCCTGCCGCGGCGTTCGGGTCCTGCCGCGGCGTTCAAAGGCGAGGTCAGCGGGATCGGGCCGGTCTACCGGTCAGCGAGCGGCCGCGGCCACCGGACACGCGGGTCGTGCCGATGTCCGCGCGCTGGCCCTGGGTGTAGCCATCGCGGTAGCCGCTGCCGCTGTAGGTGACCCTGGTCTTGCGGGTGACCGGGTAGGCGTCCTCGACCTGCCTGCGGATGACCAGTGACCGGTCGGCCAGGACCAGGGCGGCCCGCTCGCCACCGCCTGACCGCTGCTCGGCGGCGGCTAGCACCGCGCCGTGCTCCGCCTCGCGGACCCGCGCGATCACTGCCGGCGCGAACCCGAGCAGCCAGCTTCGCCGCCAGGCGCGGGCGCTGCTGCTCCACTCGGGCACCCGCGCGCCGGCCAGGCCGTGTGCCATCTGGATGAGTACCGAGGTGTAGAGGACATCCGTGCGGTCGATGTCGGAGGCGAAGCCGAACAGATGCACGCGGCTACCCGGCCGTGCCCCGCTGAGCAGGACGCACTGGCAGCGCAACGCCGACGCGAGCCCGCTGAGCAGGTGAGCCTTCTCCCTGGCCCAAGGGTTGTCGATGTCCAGTATCCGGTTGGCCGGCCGGTCGGTCTCCGGCCTGTCGGCGGCCAGCAGCGCGCGGTCGATTCCGTACTTCGCCATCAGCTCGGCCGCCTTGGCCGTGAACGCCTGGGCCTCGGCGGGAGTGACCGAGTCGTCCTCGGCCTGCGCCAGCAGCTTGCGTACCCGGTCGAGCAGCCGATCCGGTGCCTCGGTTAGTTGCACATGCCCTCCTTCGGTCGGCATTCGAATACGCGAGCGAACGTAGCGGAGGGGTATGACACTGTGCTGCCGGCACCGCAGCCCCCGTAGACTGCGCGTGTTATGACCGTGCAGATATCGCCGAGCACGCTGGCGGCCGACCTGGCGCGGCTGGCTGATGAGGCCGCCGCCGTGGCAGACGTCGCAGACTGGCTGCATATCGATGTCATGGACGGCCATTTCGTGCCGAATCTCACGGTCGGCCTGCCGGTCGTCGCCGCCTTGCTGAAGCACGCCGCGCTGCCGCTTGACTGCCATCTGATGATCGCAGACCCCGATCGCTGGGCGCCGGAATACGCATCGGCCGGCGCGCGAAACGTGACCATTCACGCGGAGGCCGCCGCCGCTCCGGTTAGAACGCTGCGGATGATCAGGTCGGCCGGCGCGAGGGCCGGGCTGGCGGTGAACCCGGGAACGCCGGTCGAGCCCTATGCCGGCCTGCTTGCGGAGGTCGACATGCTCCTGGTGATGACCGTGGAGCCGGGATTCGGCGGGCAGAGCTTCCTCGACCTCGTGCTGCCGAAGGTCGCTCGCGCGCGTGAGCTGATCGCGCGGCATGGTGGCGAGATCTGGCTTCAGGTCGACGGGGGAGTGACCGAGCAGACGATCGGCCGGTGCGCCGAGGCCGGCGCGGACGTGTTCGTCGCGGGCACTGCCGTGTTCGGCGCCCAGGAGCCGGCGGCGGCGGTCGAGCACCTGCGGTCGGCCGCCGAGGCAGCCGTACGCCGGCCGCTTCCCGGAACGGCCGGCTGATCTGGCCAGGCGGCCCGACGCAAGTCCGGGCCGGCTGTCGGTGGTCCGCGATTGAATGAGAAAAAGGCGGAAGCCCTGTCGAATCCCGCGGCCGTCGTTCGTCGGAAGCATCGGGGGAACTGACACAACGCGAAGGAGATGATCATGGCCCAGTACGCGATCTTGATCTACGAGGCTGAGAACGCCACCGGCGGCCAGGAGGCGTTCCAACAGGCGATGGAGTCGCACGGGCGGTTCGCGGCGCAGGTCGGTGAGCACGGCGGCAAGATACTCGGAGGCGACGCCCTCGAGCCGACGAGCACGGCCACCTCGATCCGCGGCGACATCGTCACGGACGGGCCGTTCGCGGAGACCAAGGAGGCGCTCGGCGGCTTCTACCTGATCGAGGCGCGCGACCTCGATCACGCCATCGAGATCGCCAAGCTCTGCCCCGCTCCTTTGGGCGGCGTCGAGGTTCGTCCGATCATGGACACCTCGGGCGGCTGACCGGACCAGCGGCCGATCGGAACTGCGGTGTCCGCAAACGGCGATGGGTGCCACGTGCGCTCTGCAGATGGCCGGCTGCGTGTCGGCGGCCGGCGACCGAGATGACGGTGCCCGGCGCGCGCCAGGACGGCACAGCGCCCGGCCCGCGCCAGGACGGCGCGGCGCGCGCCCCGCGCCAGGACGGAGCGCGGAACGCGATAGCAGCCGCGGTTGCCGAGGCGCACCGGCGCGAGTGGGCCTTCGTGCTCGCGGCCACGGCGCGCGTCACCAGGGACCTGGACGCGGCCGAGGAGTGCGTCCAGGACGCGTATGTCGCCGCGCTCGACGCATGGGCGCGGCAGGGCGTTCCGCGCAATCCCGGTGCCTGGCTGACCACGGCGGCCAGGCACCGGGCGCTCGACACTCTCCGCCGGGACCGCACCCTGCGCACCAAGCTGCCGCTGCTAGTCGTCCCCGAGCCCGTCTTGCGCGATCCGACCGAGTCCGACGACGGCGGCGGGGTTATCGCCGACGACCGGCTGCGGCTGATCTTCACCTGCTGTCACCCGGCGCTGGCCAGGGAGGCGCAGGTCGCGCTGACCTTGCGCCTGGTCTGCGGACTGTCCACGGCCGAGATCGCGAAGGCCTTCGTCGTTTCCGAGTCGACCATGGCAGCGCGCGTGACCCGGGCGAAGAAGAAGATCTCGGCGGCCAGGATCGCCTACCGGGTGCCGGAGGCCGCCGAGCTGCCCGACCGGCTCGACGCCGTGCTGACCGTCATCCACCTGCTGTACACGACCGGCCACACCGACCCGCACGGGTCCGGCCTGGTCCGGCCCGAGCTGGTCGAGCGCGCGATCGCGCTGGCGAAGCTGCTGCGCGAACTGATGCCGGATGAACCGGAGGTCGGCGGCCTGCTCGCCCTGCTGCTGATCACCGACGCGCGGCGGGCCACCAGGATCGATGCGAACGGCGGCCTTCAGCTTCTCGAAGACCAGGACAGGTCGCTCTGGGACGCCGCGGCGATAGCCGAGGGATGCCGCCTGGTCACCAAGGCACTGCGCCGGGGCCGGCCGGGCAGGTTCGCGCTGCAGGCGGCGATCGCGGCCGTGCACGCGGAGGCGCCGAGTTATGCCGCCACGGACTGGCCTGAGTTGCTGGTGCTGTACGACCGGCTGCTACGCGCCTGGCCGTCACCGATCGTCGCGCTGAACCGCGCCGTGGTGATCTCCATGGTCCATGGTCCTTCCGCCGCGCTGGACGAGATCACCCGGCTTGAGCAGGATGGCAGGCTCGACAGTTACCGGTATCTCCCAGCGACCAAGGCCGACTTGCTGCGTCGGCTCGACCGTCGCGCCGAGGCGTGCCAGTCGTACCGGGACGCGCTGGCCCTGACGGAGAATTCCGCCGAGCGTGCGTTTCTCGCGGGCCGGATCGCGGAGATGGCGTAGCGCCCGCCTGTTGGCGGCCCGGGAGGCACGGGCGGCCCGGGAGGTTGGCGGCTTGGGAGGCTCGGCAGGCTGGGAGCTTGGTCGCCTCACGCTGCCGGGACGGTCCGGACGGGCGGTCCTTGGTGCTTGCGTCGGCTGTCGAGCGCGGCGCGAATGGTGGCGAGCACCTCCTCGGAGTTTTCCCGGATCTGGCGGGGCGTGAAATGCAGCACCAGGATGCCAAGTGCTGTCAGCCGGGCGTGCCGGCGCAGCGTCTGCTCCCAGTCTTCGGGCGATAGGTGCCACTGCTTAGAGTCGACCTCGACCGCGACAGCGAAATTTGGCCACCAGGCATCGGGCCTAGCGAGAAGTTCGTCGCCAACGTACAGGCGCGGGTTGAGCAGCGGCACCGGCAGGCGCCCCCGTCTGATCAGATCAAAGAGTTCCGCCTCGGGCCCGGACCGTGCGCCTCGCGCGACCTCGGCGATCGCGGCACGGAAGAGCGCCGATCCGTGCATCGCCCCGCACCGCAGCTCGGCCTCTAGCTGCTCGACGGTGCACCTCTTCGTCTGGACCGCCGCCGCGACGACTGCCCGGACATCGGCCAGGTCTGTCAGGCCGCGCGCGGCGTCAGCGACCGCCCGCGCGGGAAGGGCATACTGCACCGGCCCGGTGTAACAGACGCGCGGCGGAGGTCTCCTGGTCTGATGTATCAGTACGAATCCTGTGCTCTGCCGCTGCCGACGTGCCGGGACGAGCACATCGACCGTATTGGATTGCAGGATGCGCATGCCATGCCGGCATAAGGCGGCCGGACCGGTGAGCGCGCTGCCCGGCCCGGCATACAGTAGCGCGGCCGTGTCCCGCTGATCCACGGTCGGCGTTCCGGTCACGGCGAGATAGACACCGGGCAAGAGCCGCTGCCACCTCCCGCCTGGGCGGATCCGGCGGTGAATCACATCATGGCCCATGCCGCTTGCGAGCGCCTGGCTGCGCGTAATCACGAAGTGCTGCCGCCGAAGCAAGTCATTGAGGGCGTCTTGGTCGCTCATGGGGGCATGGTGCCACCTCCTGCCGACATTGTTGGCCGACCGGATTCCGGTTTAGTGCCGATTTGCCGTGTTTGGCTGCCCAGGGTGGCGTTCGGTCCAGTGGTGCAGCCCAGATGGATCCGGGGATTCATCCGACTACCCCGGATGAATCCCCGGATCCATCCGACGGCATGGCGGGCGGCCGGGCGGCGTGGCGGTGCCGGGCTGCGTGGTGGGGGCCGCCGGGCGGCGTGGCGGGCGGCCGGGCGGCGCGGCGGCGCCCGCCGGAGTGGCCGGGCCGGGTGGCGAGCCGGGAGGCTGGGAGTTTGCGGACGGATCGGCGGGAGCGGGCGGGATCGGGGTGCGGGACCTGGCCCCGAGCGGGCCCGAGCGGGCCTGATCGGCGGGATCGGGATGCCGGACCTGACCCGGCGCGTTACAGTCTGATCCCGTGACGCGCAGGCCGCTTGAGGAGATCGTCGAACCCGGCTGGGCCGAGGCGCTGGGCCCGGTTGCTGGGCGGATCGGCGAGGCAGGCGACTTCCTGCGGGCCGAGATCGCGGCGGGCCGTTCCTACCTGCCGGCCGGCGACC
>DASPZH010000416.1:0-5293 GCA_035636335.1 Streptosporangiaceae bacterium | reverse complement strand
TCAGGCTGCGCAAGGTGACCAGGCACCTGGGCAGCGGGCACGGCCGCGACCACGGCGCCGAGCGCGCGGCCGGCCGTGGGCCCGGCGCCGGGCACCAGCACGGCCGCGGCGACGCGCCCGCCGTGCTGGCCAAGGTCGAGTACATGAGCCCGGGCGGGTCGGTCAAGGACCGGATCGCGCTGCGGATGGTGGAGGAGGCCGAGGCCTCAGGCGCGCTGCGGCCCGGCGGCACGATCGTCGAGCCCACGTCGGGGAACACCGGCGTCGGGCTGGCCATCGTGGCGGCCGAGAAGGGCTACAAGTGCGTGTTCGTCTGCCCGGACAAGGTGGCGGCGGACAAGGTCAGCGTGCTGCGCGCCTACGGCGCCGAGGTGGTGGTCTGCCCGACCACGGTCTCGCCCGAGTCGCCGGACTCCTACTACAGCGTCTCGGACCGGCTGGCCAGGGAGGTTCCGGGCGGCTGGAAGCCGAACCAGTACGCCAACCCCGCCAACCCGCAGTCGCACTACCTGACCACCGGGCCCGAGATCTGGGAGCAGACCGAGGGTAAGGTGACTCACTTCGTGGCCGGTATCGGCACGGGCGGAACGATCTCGGGCACCGGCCGGTACCTCAAGGAGGTCTCCGGCGGCCGGGTCAGCGTGATCGGCGCCGACCCGGAGGGGTCGGTCTACTCGGGCGGGACCGGCCGCCCGTACCTGGTCGAGGGCGTCGGCGAGGACTTCTGGCCGGAGACCTACGACAAGGGGATCTGCGACCAGGTCATCGCCGTGAGCGACGCCGACTCGTTCCTGATGACCAGGCGCCTGGCCGCCGAGGAGGCGCTGCTGGTCGGCGGTTCGTGCGGGATGGCGGTGGTCGCGGCGCTGCGGGTCGCCGAGCAGGCCGCGCCGCAGGACGTGATCGTGGTGCTGCTGCCCGACGGCGGCCGCGGCTACCTGTCCAAGATCTTCAACGACGACTGGATGGCCGACTACGGCTTCCTCACCTCGGAGACCGCCGAGCCGAGGATCGCCGACGTGCTCGACCGCAAGCGGGGCCAGTTGCCGCTGTTCGTGCACGCGCACCCGGGCGAGACCGTCCGCGGCGTGATCGAGACACTGCGCGAGTACGACGTCTCGCAGATTCCGGTGCTGAAGGAGGAACCGCCGGTGATGGCGGCCGAGGTGATGGGGTCGATCACCGAGCGGGACTTGCTCGACGCGCTGGTCACCGGCCGGGCGGCGCCCGGCGAGCCGGTCTCCGCGCACATGTCGGCGCCGCTGCCGATGATCGGGTCGGGCGAACCCATCAGCGCCGCGATCGCCGCGCTCGAGAAGGCAGGTGCCGCGGTGGTTCTCGTTGACGGAAAGCCGGCGGGAATGATCACCAGGCAGGATGTGCTCATGTACCTGGCCGGCTAGCGACGCCGGCCGGACAGCACGGGAGGGGACAGTCGGCATGGCGCAAATCGAGCAGGGCGACGGTTTCGAGACCCTGGCCATCCACGCGGGGCAGGAACCCGATCCGCTCACGGGTGCCGTCGTCCCGCCGATCTACCAGGTATCCACGTACAAGCAGGACGGCGTCGGCGGGCTGCGCGGCGGCACGCTGGCCGGGGCCGGCTCGGGCCCGGGCCGCTGGGTCGAGGGCTACGAGTACTCCAGGACCGCCAACCCGACCAGGGGCGCGCTCGAGGAGTGCCTGGCCGCGCTGGAGGGCGGCGCGCGGGCACTGGCGTTCGCGTCGGGGATGGCCGCCGAGGACTGCCTGATCCGCACGGTCTGCCGGCCGGGTGACCACGTGCTGATCCCGCACGACGCCTACGGCGGCACGTACCGGCTGTTCGACAAGGTGATGGCCGGCTGGGGCGTGACCTGCCACCCGGTGCCGGTCTCCGACGCCGACGCGGTCCGCGCCGCGGCGGCCGCGCACGCCCCGACGCTGATCTGGGTCGAGACGCCGACCAACCCGCTGCTGTCGATCGCCGACATCGGCGCGCTGGCGCAGGTCGCGCACTCGGCCGGCGCCCTGCTCGCGGTGGACAACACGTTCGCGTCGCCGTACCTGCAGCAGCCGCTCGCACTCGGGGCCGACGCCGTGGTCCACTCGACCACCAAGTACCTGGGCGGCCACTCCGACGTGGTCGGCGGCGTGGTGGTGACCGGCGATCCCGACCTGGCCGCCCGGCTGGCGTTCACGCAGAACGCCGTCGGCTCGGCGGGCGGGCCGTTCGACGCGTGGCTGACCCTGCGCGGGGTCAAGACCCTCGGCGTGCGGATGGACCGCCATTGCGAGAACGGCTCGCAGGTGGCGGTCATGCTCGCCAACCACCCGGCCGTCGCGCGGGTGTACTACCCCGGGCTGCCCGACCACCCCGGCCACGAGGTGGCGGCCAAGCAGATGCGGGGCTTCGGCGGGATGGTGTCGTTCCGGCACGCGGGCGGCGAGGCGGCGGCGGTGCAGATGTGCGGGCGGACCCGGTTGTTCACCCTGGGCGAGTCCCTCGGCGGGGTGGAGTCGCTGATCGAGCACCCGGCCCGGATGACCCACGCTTCGGCCGCCGGGTCGCCGCTCGAGGTGCCGCCCGACCTGGTCAGGCTCTCGGTCGGGATCGAGAACATCGACGACCTGATCGAGGACCTCCGCACCGCCCTCGGCTAGCGGGCTGAGGACTCTTCGGCGCCAGCCTGGAGGGCGCTCGCGGCCCGAGTCGGTGTTAACTGGCTTGGGACGATGGTGGCGTCGGAGCCCATGGCGCGGCGGGCGGCCTGCTGTTCGTGCCTGACCACGTGCATGACCGCGTTGATCAGGGCCAGGTGGGTGAACGCCTGCGGGAAGTTGCCGAGGTGGCGGCCGGACCGCGGGTCGATCTGCTCGCCGTAGAGCAGCAGCGGGCTGGCGTACGAGAGCACCTTCTCGCACAGGTCGCGGGCCCGCTGGTGTTCGCCGATCTCGGCCAGCGCCGAGACCAGCCAGAACGAGCAGATGGTGAACGTGCCCTCGACGCCGCTGAGCCCGTCGTCGGTCTCCTCGACGTGGTAGCGGGAGATGAGCCCGTCGTTGGACAGTTCGTCGGCGATGGCCAGCACGGTGTCGCGGATCCGCTTGTCGTCCGCCGGCAGGAACCTGACCAGCGGCATCAGCAGCAGCGAGGCGTCGAGCGCGGTGGTGCCGTAGTACTGGCAGAACACGCCCCGGTCGTCCAGGGCGTTCGCGCAGATGTCGGCGTGGATCTCGTCGGCGGCCTGCTGCCAGGCCCGCGCGCGCTCCTGGTCGTCCCTGATCCTGGCCAGCCGGGCGCCGCGGTCGGCGGCCACCCAGCACATCAGCTTGGAGGAGGTGAAGTGCCTCGGCTCGCCGCGGATCTCCCAGATCCCGCGGTCGGGCTCGCGCCAGTGCTCGAGCGCGCGCTCGACCTGCTGCCGTGCCATCCGCCAGACCCGGTCGTCCAGCCAGTCCCGTGACTTGGTGTGCAGGTAGAGCGAGTCGAGCACGGTGCCCCAGACGTCGTTCTGGTGCTGCGAGTACGCGGCGTTGCCGATCCTGACCGGGCTGGCGCCCTGGTATCCGTGCAGGTGGTCGAGCACGTGCTCGTCCAGGTCCCGCGAGCCGTCGATCCGGTAGACGATCTGCAGATCCTCGTGATCGCGCTCGATGACGTCGGCGATGAACGCGAAGTAGTCGTTGGCCTCCCACTCAAAGCCAAGCGTGAACAGACCCCACAGCGCGAATGTCGCATCGCGGATCCAGCTGTAGCGGTAGTCCCAGTTGCGTTCCCCGCCCGGGGTCTCGGGCAGCGACGTCGTGGCCGCCGCCGCGATCGCTCCGGTCGGGGCGTAGGCGAGCCCCTTCAGCGTCAGCGCGCTGCGGGTGAGGTGCGCGCGCCAGCGATGGTCGGGCAGGCGCCCCCGGGCCAGCCAGTGCCGCCAGTGGTGCTCGGTCCACAGCATCCGGGCGTGCGCGTCGGCGTAGTCCGTCGGCGGCTGGCAGCGGCCCCACGACAGCGCGCAGAACCGGGTGTCGCCCTCCTTGAGCAGGGTGCGTGCCTGGGCGCTCGGTCCCTCGATGCCGATCCTGACGTCGGAGGTCAGGGTGAGAGTCAGGTCCATCCCGTCGGGCTGGACGCTCACCTGGTTGAAGCCGTGGTCGGTGTGGTTCCAGTGCTCGCGTCGGCGTCCGTAGTCGAACGCCGGCTCGCAGTCCATGACAAGCTGGACGGTGCCGTTGGTGCAGCGGACGGTGCGCAGCAGGATGCTCTCCGAGTCATAGTCGGTCGGCGGCCTGCGGTGCGCGTGCTGCTGGGGCTGCTCGTGCCGCCACGGGCCCATCACCAGGCAGTCGCGGACGATCAGCCAGCCCTCGCCGCAGTCCCACACCGTCTCGAGCACCATCGTCCCGGCCAGGTAGCGGCGGTCGGCGGGGACGGACATGTCGGCCGGGCCGAACCGGAACCAGCCCGCGTCCCGGTCCAGCAGCGAGCCGAACACGCTCGGGCCGTCCATCCGGGGCAGGCACATCCACTCAACCGACCCGCCCGGCGCGATGAGCGCCGTGACCTCGCAGTCGGACAGGAAGCCGTAGTCGGCGATGGGCGGGTAAGGCGAGAACTCGTCGAACTCCGGCTCGCTTGCGTACGTCATCGTCACCTGCCCTTATGTTCAGGCCAGCCCTGGCACCCCGGCCGCCGGACTCCCTCCGACGGCATCAGTTGCCCGCTTAGCCGGGTCCTACCCGGTTCGAGCCGGTCCGACCCGTGCGCCGGTCCGGTCGCCTGTCCGGCCATGGGCCATCCGCCTTTAGCCGTTCCAGGCCATCAGCACGAGGATGACCAGCCAGATCAGGCTGACCACGCCGCCGATCATGGCGATCCGGCCGCGCTCCACGCTGGCCAGGTGCGCCGGGATGGCGTCGGCGGGCTCGGCGGGATCGGCGGGCTTGGTCGCCTGCGGCGGCGCGGCGGCGGCGGCTTGCTCCGAGCCGGCGGCTGGCTCCGTGCCCGCGGACGACACCGTGCCCGCGGACGACACCGTGCCCGCGGACGATACCGGGCCGGCGGGCGGCACGGCGCCGGAGGGCGACGCCGGGGCGGCGGGAGTCTCGGTACCCGTTTCCTGGTCGGCCAGGGGAGCGCTCGCCTGCTCGCTCGCCACGCCGGCGTGGGCGGTGGCGGCCGTGCCCGCCTCAAGCGCCTTGATCGCGCGCCGCTGGTCCCGGTAGATCAGGCCGAGCAGCAGGATCGCGACGATGAACAGGGTCGCGGAGACGATGACCCACGGCTTGCCGGCCTTGCCGATCATCGACGCCAGGGCCA
>DASPZH010000415.1:0-2949 GCA_035636335.1 Streptosporangiaceae bacterium | reverse complement strand
CGATGGCAGCGGCTGCTGGCCGAACTCGAGCCGACCTGCGAGCTAGCCGCGCTGCGCGCGTTGGCGGATCGCCTGCTCGTCGCGACGCAGGTCTGGCAGGTGCCCGGCCTACCGCTGTATCCCGCCCTGCGCTGAGCCTGGGCCGATCCTTTCCCGTGGCCGCTGCCGACCAACGGCGCAGTTCCTGTTCGGTCGGCCCGACTCGCTGGAAAGCACCGCGATGGCGCCACGCCAGTGCCATCCTGGCCGGGAACAGATTGTCGGTGGCCGACCCTAGGGTCTGGCTATGGCCACTACTGAGGACCGTTTAATGGCACTGGAACAGCGCGTGAACTACCTGGCGGTATGGGCAGGCCCAGGCCAGGCGGAAGTGCTGGTCGACGGCCTGAAGGAACTGCGTACTGACTTCACGGCCTTCCGCCGCGAAGTCAGACACGAGCTCGGGCGGCTGAACGCTGCCGTCGGCACACTCAAGACCGACGTGGCCGGGCTCAAGGCCGACGTCAGCGAGTTGAAGGCCGGCATGGCCGAGGTGCTGCGACGGCTGCCGCCCGCGCCGACGGCCTCGGCGAGCTAACGGGGCTGACGCGGCTGACCGGGCTGGTTTGTCGCGGCATGACGGGCTGGGCGAGCGTGCGTATTACTTGCCCCGGTCCGTGGCGGCACCGCCGAGCAGCCGATGCAGCCCGGTCACCAGTGCCTCTCGCGTCTGCTCCACGGTGTACCCGCCGTCGACCAGGAACCAGTCGATCGTCTCGATCTGGGTCAGCCCGTCGGCCGCCGCGAGTATCGCATCCGCCTGCAGGCCGAATGTGGTCAGTTCGGCCTCGAAATGCCGGGCGAGTTGCAGGCGCAACATTCCGCGGCGCGCGTGCAGGCTCTCCCTGATGATCTCGCTGGCCGGAGTTGCGCGCATGCGCGTCCTGGCCTGCGCGGCCCTGGCGGTCGGAGCGATCGCCTTATGCAGCCTCAACCGCGCCGCGACGAAGGTCGCAACCCGCTCGTCGAAGGTGCCCTCGCCGATCGCCTCGAACACGAACATCGGCCCGACCTTCTCCAGGTGCCGATCGATCGCGGCACGGACAAGGTCGTCGCGGTCGCTCACGTAGCGATAGACGGACCTGAGCGACACCCCCGAGCGCCGCGCGACCGTCTCCGGGGCCGGGATGAGATCACCTTCGGTGAACAACTCAAGGACGGCGTCGAGCACCGCAAGCCG
Organism: Streptosporangiaceae bacterium; assembly: GCA_035636335.1. GTDB lineage: Bacteria > Actinomycetota > Actinomycetes > Streptosporangiales > Streptosporangiaceae > Chersky-822. The sequence goes on along the minus strand of DASPZH010000415.1, from coordinate 1,730 downwards.
GTTTCTGTCCCGCCGGGCGGTACGCCCATCGAGCACGCTACGTTGTGTCATTTTGTTGCCCGAATATTCCGCTATCTCTTCGGAACTTAACCGTTCGGCCCAACTCCGGGCCTAAGTAACACCGCAGTTCGCCGAGTGTCACTTCGACCCGAACGTCAGGCATGGTGCACCTCCAGCGAGTTGCCCCGGTCACCGGCCATTGATGGTGTCTTCATGTTCCCAGCGGACAGGGCGCTTGTCCCGGTAACCATTGAGCAGCGCCGCGCGGACGTCGGCCGGGAGCGGCTTGACGGCCTGGCGGACCGTCACTCCCGAGGCGCGGTGCACCCGCGGCCCCGGCGGGCCGGCCGACCCGGCCGGACGACGCGGAACTGGCCGCGGCAGCGAGCCCACAGGGCGGTCGCATTGTTTAACTAATGAGAACTAGTGTTAGAGTGCACGGGTGCGGCATGGTCAGGACGACCCACGGGGTCAGCAGGCGACGGAGGCCGAGCAGCGGCTCGCCGCCGTCTGCGGGCTCGACGATCCGGTGCGCCGCAGGCTGTACGAATACGTGTCGAGCCGCGGCGAGCCGGTCGGGCGAGACCAGGCGGCAGCAGCGACGGGCATCGGCCGGCCGCTCGCCGCCTATCACCTGGACCGGCTCGTCAGGCTCGGGCTGCTCACGGCGGGTTACCAGCGGATGAGCGGTCGGCAGGGTCCGGGCGCCGGCCGGCCGGCCAAGGTCTACGCCAGGTCGCAGACCGAATTCGCGGTAACTCTGCCGCCGCGCGAGTACGAGCTCGCTGCTCGGCTCCTCGTGGAGGCGGTGGAAGCCGACCCGACCGGCTCGGCACGGGCCCGCCTCCGGCTCGCGGCCCGACAGCACGGCGCCGAGCTGGGACGGACCGCCCAGGCCGCCAAGACCGCCCAGGCCGCCAAGACCGCCAAGACCGCCCAGGTCGCCAAGGTCGGCCAGGCCGCCGAGGCCGAGCGGGCCGACATTGCCGCCCAAGGCGAGGCGCTAGGCCGCGGCCGCGTCGGCGAGGTCATGCGGGCGGCCCTGGCGGCGCACGGATTCGAGCCGGTCGCCGACGACGACGGCTGTCTCAGCCTGCGCAACTGCCCGTTCCACCGGCTCGCCGTCCGGCACCGCGATGTGGTCTGCGCGATGAACCTGGCCTTGCTCGAAGGGATCGTGGCCGGGATCGGCGCTGGTCAGGAACTGCGCCCCGACCTCGATCCCGCACCCCGCCGCTGCTGTGTCGTGGTCCGAGCGGCCGGGGGCGTTGGCAGCAATCCCCCTGGAGCATCATGACGCACGAGCTGACCTTCTTGGAGCCGTTCGCGCCTAGCCTGGAACCGGCAGCGGACGGCCAGGAGCCGGCCGCGGGCCGCCCGCAACCGGCGCCCCACGAGCCGCAGCCGCTCAGCATGAAGGCGGAGCCGGACGCGCACGACCCGGAACCGCCCGGCCGAAGGCCGGATCTGGCCGCCGCGCAGCGCGCCGCTGCTGACCTGCTGACCGCGCTCGGGGTCGACGTGGACCGGGACGGCCTGCGCGAGACCCCGGCCAGAATGGCGCGCGCCTACGCCGAACTCTTTGACCAGGCGCCGCTGCGGCTCACCACGTTCGACAACGCCGAGGGTTACGACGAGCTCGTGATCGCGCGGGCCATTCCGTTCCGCACGGTGTGCGAGCACCACTTGCTGCCGTTCGCCGGCGTAGCGCACGTCGGTTACCTGCCCGC
>DASPZH010000414.1:0-4861 GCA_035636335.1 Streptosporangiaceae bacterium | reverse complement strand
CGGATGACGCAGCACTGGCGCGAGCGGCTCGGGCGGTTCGGCGTATGGCGCGCCTTCAGCCAGGTCACGCCGAACCTGGCCGCGAACCTGGAGCGTTTCGGCTACGGCGCGGTATGGCTGGGCACGTCGCCGCCCGGCGATCTCGGCGCGGTCGACGGCCTGCTCGGCGCGACATCAACGCTGGTCGTGGCGACCGGCGTGGTCAACATGTGGCAGAGCGACCCGCATGAGGTCGCGGCGTCGTTCGCGAGGATCGAGTCTGCCTATCCCGGCCGGTTCCTGCTTGGCGTGGGAGCCGGGCACCGCGAGTCGACGCAGCAGTATGCCAAGCCGTATGACACGCTCGTCGCCTTTGTCGACACGCTGCTCGCCGACGGCGTGCCGGGCACCAGCATGGTCCTGGCGGCGCTCGGCCCGAGGATGCTCAGGCTGGCCGCCGACCGGACGGCCGGCGCGCATCCGTACCTCGTCCCGGCCGGGTACACCGCGCAGGCGCGCGAGATCCTGGGGCCCGGCCCGCTCCTGGCCACCGAGCACAAGGCCGTCATCGATGCCGATCCGCGGGCCGCGAGGGAGATTGCCCGATCGCGGGTGCGCAAGCCCTACCTCGGGCTGGTGAACTACACATCGAACCTGCGCCGTCTCGGCTGGACGGACGCGGACCTGGCCGACCCCGGCAGCGACGCCCTGATCGACGCGCTTGTCGCGCACGGTGATCCGCCGCGCGTCGCCGCCCGGCTGAGCGAGCACCTGACCGCCGGCGCCGACCACGTCTGCGTCCAGTTGCTCATCCCGCCAGATGCCGACCCGGTCGACCGCTACCGGCAGCTCGCGGCCGGGCTCGGGCTGTCATCCTGACCAGAGCCCGGGCAGATCCGCCCCGTGAGCGGGCTACGCCTCGCCAGCGAGCAGCGCATTGATCTCCGCGATCGTCTCTGGGGTGCTGCGATGCCGGATCGCGTGGATGCCCAGGTCTCGCGCGGCCGCAACGTGACCCGGCACGTCGTCTACGAAGATCATCTCTGTCGGGGCGATCTCCAGCAGCGAGCAGGCCAGCTCGAACACCGCAGGATCGGGCTTGGCCAGGCCAACCTCGTGGGAGTAGATGATCGGGTCGAAGATCTCGTCGAAGGCGTACCTGGCGATTTCCTCCCGGCGGGCGCCGTCGGTGGAGTTGCTGATGATCGCCGTCCGCAGCCGGGGCCGCAGCGAGGCGGCGAACGCCATCAGCTCCTCGTCGAGTTCGCCGCAGTACCAGTCCCATACGTCGGCGGAGAACTCCCGCTGCTGAGCGGGCGACAGGTGCAGGCAGGCGGCGCAGCGCGCGGCCCACTCGGCCTCGCTCATCTGACCGGTCTCGGACAGGCGGCCGGGGTCGATGGTGGCGAGCGCGGCCCTGAACTCCTCCGGCGACATTCCGAGGCGTTCCCGCCACGCGGCACTCACTACCGCCTCGAACTCATCGACGCGCTCGAGCACGCCGCCGATGTCGAACACGACCGCGCGAACCGGCATCGAACCCCCTTGACCCGCCGACCACCTTACGGCGTGTCCGGTCAGGGGCCCAGCGTGTACTGCACCTGCCAGGTGCGGCCGCCGTCGGCGGTGTGCATGATCCGGCTGACCGTCCTGGCGCGGCCCCGGCCGGACAGGGGATAGCGGGTCTGGGTGCCGACCACCCAACCGTCGTCGGCGGTGACGAACGCCGCGCCGTTGGCCTCGCCGAGACGCGCGACCACGCCGCGGTGCAGCAGTACCGCGCCTCCGGCGGTCGCGATGTCCATCGACGCCGTGCCGCCCTGCGGCCGCGGGCTCGCCGGTACCGAGCACGGCGGGCACCAGCCAATGAACACCGCCTGTGCCGTGCTGATCGCGCTGAACGGTCCCGGGTAGACGCCAGGCGCCTCGGCCCGCACGTTGACCCCGGGATGGGGGAAGAACTGCTGGGCGAAGATCGGCTGCCAGGTCCGGCCGAAGGTGTGATAGCCGATCTGCGGCTCGTGGCTCATCGCGGCGCCCGGGCCGATCAGCTCCGCCCAGGCCGCGCCCGGCCCGGCGCACTCGACCTTGGCGAGCACGGAGTAGCCCGGCGAGCCGCCCGCCGGGTGCTGCCTGCGGACCGCAAGGGTCCAGGTGCGGCCGCCGTTCGTGGTGCCGTAGATGTTCCCGCCCGCGCCGAGCCAGCCGCGCCTGGTGTCGCTGAAGCAGGCCGTCTGGACGTCGGGCGGGGACGGCACGTGCCGCCAATGCTCGCCACCGTCGCTCGTGGCGAGCAGCACGCCGCCAGAGGCGGGCACGCCAAGGTAGGGCTGGCTCCCGCCGGCGACCGCGAATCCGTCGGCCGGGCTGACGAAGTGCACGGCGCGGACCGGCTCGCACGGCTCGGGCAGCGCGTGCCAGTGCGCGCCGCCGTCGGTGGTCGCCAGGATCATCGCCGCGCCCGCCACCCAGCCGTGCCTGGCGTCGGTGAAGTCCACGGCGGCCAGCCCAGCCTTCCGGCCGGTTCGGAACTGGGTGACCCAGTGCAGCCCGGCGTCGGCGGTGTGCAGGATCCGGTCCGAGCCGACCGCCCAGCCGACCGAGGCGGACACGAACTGGATCGCGTTCAGGGACTCTCCGTGCGGCTTCGTGGGGAAGGCCGGACCGCTTGAGGCGCCACAGGACGGACTCGGGGACGGGCTGGCCGAGTGCCCGGCGGACCGGCTGGCGGAGTGGCTCATGCCTCCAGCCGGAACCTGCGTCCGGGAGCCGCAGCCGGCCGCGAGAGCGGGTGCCAGCGCGAGCAGGACCATCACCGCCGCTCCGCCTGGCCGGCCGCTGGTCAGACGTCGTCGCATATCTCCTTGGACGGCGCCGGCCGCCGTCTGGTTGCGCCCGGGTTCGGCCGCGAACAACCTTTGACCCATTGATCACATTAGGCACCCGGTCTAGCGTTCGCTCGTGACGGTTAGTGTGCCTACGGTCCGACCGGGCCAGGCCTGAGCGAAGGGCAGCCGGCAATGACTGCGTTCGGATGGAAACTCGTCTACGACGGCCGCACGCCGCCTCCCGGCGCGGTCGTCCGCCCCGGTGAGCGGCTCTCGTCGCTGCGGATGGCCGGCCTGGGCGCGCAGCACGTCGTGGCCATGTTCGGCGCGACGTTCGTGTTCCCGGCCATCATGGGGCTCAACCCGAACCTCGCCGTGATGATGTCCGGCGTCGCGACGATCATCTTCCTGCTGATCGTCAACGGAAAGGTTCCTTCTTACCTCGGCACATCGGCGTCCTTCGTGGCCGCGGTCACCGCGATCAGGGCGCAGGGCGGCGATTCCGCCGACGTCACCGGCGCCATTCTGATCGCCGGGGTGATCCTGGCCCTGGTCGGCATCGTCGTGCACTACGGCGGCGCGCGGTACGTGCGGGCCGTGCTGCCGCCGGCGGTGACCGGCGCGGTGGTCATGCTGATCGGCTTCAACCTGGCCACGGTGGCGACCACGATCTACTTCCCCAACGACCAGTGGGTGGCGCTGCTCACGACCGCGTTCCTGATCGGGTTGGCGGTGCTCGGCCGCGGCTTCATCAGCCGGATCGCGGTCTTCCTCGCCCTGGTCTTCGGCTACCTGATCTCCTGGATCGCCGACTCGTTCTCCACCGTCCAGTCGTGCACCAGCGCCGGCAAGTGCATGGCCGTGCACCGGGTCAACTGGAGCGGCGTGCACAGCGCCACCTGGATCGGGCTGCCCAAGACGATCACCAGCCCGACGTTCGGCGTGCTGACCGGCCCGCACCTGCCGGTCTTCAAGCTCACGTTCATCCTGCTCGTGATCCCGTCGGTGATCGCGCTGCTGGCGGAGAACTCCGGGCACGTCAAGGCGGTCTCGGAGATGACCGGCGACGACCTCGACCCGTATGTCGGCCGGGCGTTCATCGGCGACGGCGTCGGCACCGCGATCGCCTCGCTGGTCGGCGGGTCACCGACCACCACCTACGCGGAGAACATCGGCGTCATGGCGGCGACCAGGATCTACTCGACGCTCGCCTACTACATCGCCGCGGTCGTCGCGATCCTGTTCGGCTTCTGCCCCAAGTTCGGCGCGGTCGTGGCGGCCACCCCCGGCGGCGTGCTCGGCGGGATCACCCTGGTGCTCTACGGCATGATCGGCCTGCTGGGCGCGAAGATCTGGATCGAGAACAGGGTCAGTTTCGCCGATCCCGTCAACCTGGTGCCGTTGGCGGGCGGGATCATCGCCGGAATCGGTAACCTGGCCATCAAGTTCACCAGCACCTTCTCGATCACCGGCATCGCCGCGGGAACGCTGATCGTGATCATCGGGTATCACGGGGTGAGGGTGTTCCGGCGTGAGGGGATGCTGGAGGAGCCGGCCGCGGCGGGCCGCGCCTACGAGGGCGGGGCCATGATCTCGACCGGGAACATCGAGACCCGGCAGGGTGAGGTCTCGCCGTTCCGCGAGGACGCCGGCGGCGCCAGCCCAGACCGGGCCGACCCAGACCGGGCCGACCCAGACCAGGGGGAGAACCAGCAGCAATGAAGCCGCCTCCGTTCGGCTACTCCCGCCCGGAGTCCGTGGCCGAGGCCGTCGCGGCGCTCGCGGCGGCCGGGCCGGACGGCAAGGTGCTCGCGGGCGGCCAGTCGCTGATTCCGCTGCTGAACATGCGGCTGGCCATGCCGGAGCACCTGGTGGACATCAACCGGCTGATCGAGCTGTGCTACGTCCGGGTGGCCGGCGGCCAGGTCGTGATCGGCGCCCTGGCCAGGCATGCCCAGGTGCTCGCCGACCCGGCCGTGAGGCAGGCGCAGCCGCTGGTCGGGCAGGCGCTGGCGCTGGTCGCGCACCCGGTGATCAGGAACCGCGGCACCACC
>DASPZH010000413.1:0-8604 GCA_035636335.1 Streptosporangiaceae bacterium | reverse complement strand
TCCTCGAATACGCGGGTGGAGCGCGGGTCGTGCCGAGCCAGGGTGGCCATCACGTACATCTGCAGCGGAAAGCCGACGGCCGCGGGGTCGAGCTGGGCGCTGACGATCCGGATGGCGCCCGATTCCTTCAGCCAGCGAACGCGGTGCAGCGTGGCAGCGGGAGACAGGCCGACCAGGCGGGCGAGCTCCACATTCGTCCGGTCCGCGTCGGTCTGCAGTGCGGTTAGCAAACGGACGTCAACATCGTCAAGTTCAACGGCCATATTGCGAAACAATATCTCGCCTATGGCCTCACTGTCCAAATTCTGCTCGGTGGCACGGCGACTATAGGACCATGAACGCTGACCGACGCCGCGCCTTCGTAGCGCTGACCGCCGCCGGAGTGCTGTGGGGAACCACCGTGCCGCTGTCCAAGCTGGCCCTGGGCTGGCTGCCGCCCGGCTGGCTCACGCTCGCGCGCTTCAGCATCGCCGCGGCGATCCTCCTGCCCGCCGCGCGCGGCAGGCTCCGCCGTGCCTGCCGGCCGGCCGTGCTGGCTTGCGGCGCCCTCGGTTACGGCGGGTCCGTCATCATCCAGAACGCGGGCATCACCCGGACGAGCGTGAGCCACGCGTCCCTGCTCATCGGCGCAGTTCCCGTGCTGGTCGCCGTGATCGCCGCGCTGTGGCACCGCACCGTTGCCCGCCCGTTGGCGTGGGGCGGATTCGCGGTCTCGCTCGCCGGCGTTGGCCTGATCACCGGCAGCCCCGGCGGCGGCGCGACGGTGGCCGGCGACGGCCTGGTGCTGGCGTCGGCTCTGCTGTCGGCCACGGTCACCGTGGCGCAGGCTCGCCTGCTGCGCGACCACGATCCGGTCGCGATGACCGCGGCGCAGTTCCTCGGCGCCGCGGTGGGGGTGCTGCCCGCCGCGGTCCTGACCGAAAGCATCCCGTCCCGCCCGGGGAGCGTGGCTGCCGTGCTGGCCGTGGCGGGCCTTGCGACAGCCGGCACGCTCGCGCCGTTCACGCTGTTCTCCTACGGGCAGCGGCTCGTGTCCGCCGAGGTGGCGGGAGCGTTCATCAACCTCGAGCCGCTGGTCGGCGTGGCCGCCGGGATCGCCTTCTTCGCCAACCCGGCCGGCCCGGCCCAGCTCGCCGGCGGCGCGGCGATCCTGGGCGGCATCGCGCTGAGCAGCCACCACGGTCGCGGCGGCCGGTTGCGGCGGCCACGGCCGCGGGAGGCGCCGCGGGTGTGGTCAGATAGCCCTACCGGACGGACCCGGCGACCTGGCCGGGCCCGCCGGTGCAAGGGTGCCGGGGAGGGTGCCGGTGAGCGGGGCCCGCAGAACTCTGACGGACGAGGGAGCCGCCGTCGACCCGGTCCTGCTGGAGATCATCGCGGGCAGCATGGCCTCGATCGAGCAGGAGGTCGAGACCGCCATCGGCCGGACCGCGCGGTCGCCGATGATCAGGGACGCGCACGACTTCCGCGCCGGGATCCACGACCGGCTGCTGCGCAAGCTGACCGGGCGCTCGTACAGCTCGCTGGTGCACCCGATCGTGCGGGACTTCCCGGCGGACACGATGCGGCCGGGAGACGTGTTCTTCCACAACGACGTGTACTCCTCCGAGGGCGGGATCGGCCACCTGCCTGACCTGTGCGTGACCGTCCCCGTCTTCCACGGGCACGGCGCCGCCCCGCGCGTGGTGGCGTTCGTGCAGGCGTTCGGCCATCACGACGACATCGGCGGCGCCGTGCCCGGCTCGATGCCCAGCCACGCGACCAGCGTGTTCTCCGAGGGCCTGATGGTGCCGCCGATCAGGCTCAGGGACGCCGGGGTGCCGAACCGGGCGGTCCTGACGATCATGACGCGCAACTCGCGGATGCCCGAGTCCCTGGCCGCCGACCTGGACGCCGAGTGCGCCGCCTGCCTGATGGGCGCGAGAAGGCTGGGCGAGCTGTTCGGCCGGTACGGCCAGGCCGCGGTCGAGTCCTGCTTCGATGCGATCGTCGCCCGCACCACGGCGACGTTCCGCCGCGAGATCCTGGCCAAGATCCCGCCGGGCACCTGGACCTGGGAGGACTACGCCGAGCACGACGGCGTCGACCCGCCCCGGCTGCACGCCCAGCGGATCACGCTGACCAGGACCGGCGACGACGAGCCGGGCGGCCCGAAGCTGATCCTGGACTTCGCCGGCACGGGCCCGCAGGCCAAGGGCCCGATCAACCACTGCGCGAACTACGCGGGCGGCAACTTCCTGGCCAAGTGGCTGGCCCCGATCCTGCGCAACCTCGCCGACACCCCGCAGCGGATGGCCGAGCTCGACGTCAACGAGGGCGTGGTCGACCTGGTCGAGATGCGGTTCCCGCCGCCCGGCACGCTGCTCACGCCGGTGTTCCCGGCGCCGACCAACGCGCGCACGTTCGTGATCCTGCGCCTGCTCGGGGTGTTCGCCGGCGTGCTCGCCAAGGCGGTCGGCGGGCGGATGCCCGCCGACCAGGAGACGATCCGCTACACCGGCGTCTACGGCACCGACGCCGCGGGCGAGCCCTACCTGATGCGCGAGGTGCTCGGCGGCGGGTCGGGCGGCCGGTACTACGCCGACGGCGAGGACACGATCCACGTGGTCCCCGACTCGCGGAACCTGCCGGCCGAGTTCTCAGAGGCCCGGTTCCCGCTCATCGTCGAGCGGCTCGGCCTGGCCGCCGACTCGGGCGGGCCGGGCAAGTTCCGCGGCGGCCTGGGGTACGAGAAGGTCATCAGGATGCTCACCGGCGGCTACTTCATGTCGATCGCGGACCGCTCGATCCTGTCCTGCTGGGGAGTCAGCGGCGGGAAGGCCGGCCGTCCGTTCGAGGTGATGATCGACCCGGACGGCCGGGCTCAACGACTCGTCGACGCGCTCGCCGACGCCGAGTTCGTCCCGGCCGGGACGCTGATCAGGATCCGGACCACGGGCGGAGGCGGCTGGGGCGATCCGCTGGATCGCGACGTCGCGCTCGTGGTGCGGGACGTGGCCCAGGGCAAGGTCTCGCGCTCCGGGGCCGCCGCCGACTACGGCGTGGTGATCACCGCGCCGGGCGACGAGCCTGCCGCGGACATGACGGGGACGGTGTCGTTGCGAGCGAAAATGCGGGAACAGCGGCCGGACCAGCAGCCGTTCTTCGATCGCGGGCCCGGCTACGCGCGGCTGGCCGGGGTCGCCGCCGCAGACGTGGACTGGATATGAGCGAGCAGGTCGAGCCCGGCGGGCCGGGTGAGCCGGGCGGGCCGCTGGCCGGGCTGGTCGTGGTCGACCTGTCCCGGGCGCTGGCCGGGCCGCACGCGGCGATGATGCTCGGCGACCTCGGTGCGCGGGTGATCAAGGTCGAGTCGCCGGCGGGCGACGACAGCCGCGGCTGGGGGCCGCCGTTCGTGCCCGGCAGCGACGGGCGCGAGCACGCGACCTACTTCCTGTCCTGCAACCGCAACAAGGAGTCCGTCGCCGCGGACCTGAAGTCCGACGACGGCCGGGCGCTGCTAGCCGCCCTCGCCGCGCGGGCCGACGTGCTGATCGAGAACTTCCGGCCCGGCGTGCTCGACCGGCTCGGCTTCAGCGTGGCCCGGCTGCACGAGATCAACCCCGGGCTGGTGATCTTGTCGATCACCGGGTTCGGGCATGACGGGCCGGAGGGCAGCCGGCCGGGGTATGACCAGATCGCGCAGGGCGAGGGCGGGCTGATGTCGGTCACCGGGCCCGCGCCGGACCAGCCGACGCGGGTCGGCGTGCCGATCGGCGACATCCTGGCCGGCATGTACGGGGCATATGGCGTTCTGGCCGCGCTGACCGAGCGGGCCAGGACCGGGGTCGGCCAGGTCGTGCGGACCAGCCTGCTCGCGGCGGTGGTCGGCGCGCACGCCTACCAGGGCACCCGCTACACGGTCGCCGGGGAGGTGCCGAAGCCGGGCGGCAACTATCACCCGTCGATCTGCCCGTACGGCCTGTACCGGGCCGCCGACGGGTTCGTCCAGATCGCCGTCGGCAGCGACGCGCTTTGGCAGCGGATGGCGCCGGCTTTCGGGCTCGACCGGCCGCAGTGGGCGGTCAATGCCAGCCGGGTGCGCGACCACGACGCGGTGAACGCGGCCGTGGACGCCGCGTTCGGCCGGCTGCCGGCGGCGTCGGTGCTGGCAAGACTCGACGAGCTCGGGATCCCTGCTGGCCAGGTGCGCGACTTCGCCGAGGTCTACGGCTGGGAGCAGACCAGGTCGCAGGGGCTGCTGATCGAGGTGGAGCACGCGGCGCTCGGCCGGATCACGCTGCCGGGCCCGCCGCTGCGGTTCGAGACCGGCGGGCAGGAGACCGGCCGGTCCGAGCAGCTGGCCCCGCCGGTGCTCGACCAGCACGGCGAGTCGGTCAGGCGCTGGCTCGCCGAGGGCGCGGACACGCCCTAGAAAGCGCCGGGATCCGCGGCCGAACCGTGGCGCTTCGCGGCCTCCTCGGCCACGAGTTCCTGGCTCATCCCGAACAGAACCGGGTCCATTTCCAGCTCGAACCGGCCGTCAGGCGTCACCAGGTCCACGAGCGTGCCGTGCTTGCCTGGCCGGTTGCCCGGGGCCGGGATCATCGTCGCCGTCGCCAGTTCCACGGAGGCGCTCCCGACCCCGCCGTCCGGTTCCCACAGCAGGCTCCCGGGCGCGAGACGCAGCGCGCCGGGCAGCCAGTCACCTTGCCCTGCCGTGGTCACCGGGCGCAGCCGGGCCGGGACCGGAAGTCCGGCCGCAGGTCCCGGCGCGCCGGGTGCGCCCGGCCCGCCGAACTGCGCGATCATCTGGCCGGGCCGAATCCAGTCGCTGGCCTGACCCTGCTTCGGTTGCTTACGCAGAAGTCCCACGAACGAAATGGTCGCACGTTTCTGGCGAGGTTGCGCCCTCCTGTCGCGGCGTTAGGGGCGGGTCGACCCCGGTTCCGCGGGGGTGTTGCTGATTGGGTCGCTGGTTGCCCTGGAGGGGCGGCCCTTCCGGCCGGATCGGCTGGGTGCCGGGGGCGGAGTCGTGGTTGCCCGGTGAAGGAGTGCCTGCGCGGACCAGCGCGTGAGCGCGGCGGCGTCGTTCCTCGACAGGCCGGCGACGTCGACGAGCCAGGCGATGGCCTCGATGCCGATGGTGGCGCGGATGCTGAGCACGAGCTGGCGGAACTGCTGGTCGGACAGGTCACCGCGGACGCCGTCGAGCGCTTCGGCGATCCAGGCGATCGCACGGCCCTGGCGGAGGGGGAGCGGGTCTCGTTCGGCGGCGTCGGCCTCGAGCGAGAGGCGCAGCATCGTTCGCTGCTGGGCCTCGGTGTCCAGGATCATGGCGGTGAAGTTGGCGACGACGGCGTCGAGCCGGGCCGCCGGGTCGTGCGGCGGGTCCGCCGGCAGCATCGAGGCGGCGGCGATCTCGGGGTGTGCCGCCAGCAGCAGCGCGCGCTTGCTCGGGAAGTAGCGGTACGCGGTGGTCCGGGAGATGGACGCGGCGGCGGCGGCGTCCTCGACCGTCGGCGTGACGCCGGCGGCGACGAGGTCACGGGCGGCAGCGACGAGGGCGTCCCGGGTCCGGGCCTTCTGGGCCGAGCGGCCGCCGGTCTCATACGGCGTTGACATAACCTTCATGGTATGCCACTCTCGTCATGGGACGCATGTCCCACGAACTGAATGGCAGGCGCCATGAGCACGAGCACAGCCCGCAAGTCCCTGGTCCGGGCAGCGGAGGACGGCGAGCGCCGCTGGTTCCTCGGCGGCGGCCTGCATATCTGGAAGGCGACGTCCGACGACACCGACGGCGCGTTCCTCCTCTTCGAGGACCGGATGGACCACGGCAAGGTCACCCCGCTGCACCTGCACCCCGACTCCGACGAGACGATGATCGTGCTGGACGGCGAGATCCTCATGCACCTCGACGGAGAACAGCACACGATCCGGGCCGGCGGCATCGCCAGCGCCCCGCGAGGCATCCCGCACGCCTTCAAGGTCTCCGGCGCCGGCGGCGCCCGGCTGCTGTGCCTGCACACACCGGGCTGCTGCCAGGCGTTCTACTGGGACGCCAGCGAGCCCGTCGCGGACGGTGACCGCCGGGGCATCGATGCCGGGCCGGTGGACATGGGCCGCGTGCACGCCTCGGCGGCCAAGAACGGCGGCATCGAGATCCTCGGCCCGCCCCCGTTCAGCCAGGTCACTCAGGACTGATCCGGTTCGGGCCAGGTGCGCCGGTTTGCTCGTCTATGGCGAGGCTGCGCAGCATCCGGTCAAAGATCGCGGCGCACTCTTCCCGTGCGGCCGCCTGGTCCTCGGCTCGCGCCACGTAGAGAGCGCACTCGTCGAGCGCGCCGATCAGGGCGTGGGCGAGGGGCACGACGGGCTGCGCGACGATCGCGCCCGCGTCCATGGCCGATTGCAGCGCGAACTGGACCAGGCCGAAGCCGTAGCGGCCGGCCAGGTCGCGCCACGCTTCCCAGCCGAGCACGGCGGGTGCGTCGAGCAGGATGATCCGCTCGACTTCCGGCTCCGCGCAGGCTTCGAGGAATAGCCGCGCACCGGCTCGCAGCGCGCCCACCGGGTCGGCCCCGGCCCCGGCCGCCGCCGCGGAGATCCGCTCGGCGATCTCGGCCTCGATCTCCTCGGCAACGGCGGCGAACAGGTCGGCCTTGTCGCGGAACTGGTGGTAGAGGGCGCCGCGAGTGACCCCGGCGGCCTGCACGATCTCCTCGGTGCCCACGCCTGCGTAACCGCGCGTGCCGAACAGCGTGCGCGCGGCGCTCACCAGCAGCCGCCGCGTCGCCTGGGAGCGGAGATCGTGCTTGGTCCTGGTCATGTTCCTGTCATCGCCCTTGTCGTACATGCAGTCTGTATGTATGTTAAGTACATACTGCTTGTATGTTATTGCGGCGAACCACCGGAGGCGCCATGTCGCACGTCGAACTGTCCCACGGCACGTTGCACTACCGGGAGTCCGGTGCCGGCGCGCCGGTGGTGTTCCTGCACGGCTACCTCATGGGCCCGCGGCTCTGGGACCCGGTCGTGAACCTGCTGCAGGACGAGTTCCGCTGCCTGGTCCCTGAGCTGCCATTCGGCGCGCACCCGGCACCGATGCGGCACGGTGCCGACCTGACGACGGCCGGGCTTGGCCGCCTGATCGCCGACTTTCTCGACGCCTTGGATCTGCGGGGTGTCACTCTGGTCGGCAACGACAGCGGCGTCGCTGTCGCGCAGGTGGTCGCGGCGCGGCACGCGGGGCGGCTCGCCGGCCTGGTGCTCGCCACCGGCGACGCGTTCGACAACTTCCCGCCGAAGCCGTTCCGGCCGCTCATCGCCGCGGCGCGCACCGGGACGCTGACGCCGATCCTCGCCTTGCTCAAATTCCGGCCACCCCGTTCGATGCCCGTCGCCTATGGCTGGCTGACCAAGCGTGAGCTGCCGCATGACCTGATCGATCAGTGGGTGGCCGCGTACTTCGCGGACCGGGGTGTGCGGCGCGACTTGCGCCGGCTCACGGCGGCGCTGGGCGACGACGACTTCATGAACCAGATCGCCGCCGAGCTGGCGGCCTTCACCAGACCCGCGCTGCTCGCCTGGGCGGCCGATGACAAGTTCTTCCCGGCCGAGCATGCCCGCCGGCTGGCTGCCATCCTGCCCGAGTCGCGGGTTGAGCTGATCCCCGACAGCCGAACCTGGGTCATGCTGGACCAGCCCGAGCGGACCGCGCGCCTCGTCGGCGAGCTGGCGCGGCGTGCCGCGGAGCCGGGCGAGTGACTTCCGGCAGCACGCGGTAGCGTTCGTCGGGTGCGAGTGCTGATCGCCCTTGGCGGCAACGCGATGACGAGCGCGGACGGCGACGCCCGGCCCGAGGACCAGCAGGCCGCGGTCACCGTGGCCATGGAAGAGGTCGCCGACATCGTGGCGTCAGGCGCCCAGGTCGTGCTGACCCACGGCAACGGCCCGCAGGTCGGCAACCTGCTGGTGAAGAACGAGATCGCCGCGCACGTGGTTCCGCCCGTGCCGCTGGACTGGTGCGGCGCGCAGACCCAGGCCACGATCGGGGTCCTGATGCTGAACGCGCTCGAGGCCGCGCTGGCCGCGCGGCGGGTCAGCGCCGGCCGGCCCGCCGTGCTGGTGTCCAGGACGCTGGTGAAGGCCGACGACCCGCATTTCACCGACCCGACCAAGCCGATCGGGCGGTACCTGCCCGCGGCCGAGGCGGCGAAGATGGTCGAGCACGGCCAGACCTGGCGGGACATGGGCGCGAAGGGCTGGCGCCGGGTCGTCGCCTCGCCCGAGCCGGTCGAGTGCCTCGACGCCGCCGCGGCTCACGTGCTGCTCGACGCGGGCTTCACGGTCGTCTGCGCGGGCGGCGGCGGCGTCCCCGTGATCAGGGCCGACACCGGCGCGATCGCCGGCGTCGAGGCCGTGATCGACAAGGACCTGACCGCGGCGCTGCTCGCCCGCCAGCTCGGCGCGGACACGCTGCTGATCGCCACCGACGTCGACGCCGTGATGACCGGCTGGGGCACCCCGCACCCGCGGCCGCTCGGCGCGGTGACCGTGGCCCGGATGCGGGAACTGGCCGGGCAGGGCGAGTTCGGCAGCGGCAGCATGGGCCCGAAGGTC
>DASPZH010000412.1:0-3333 GCA_035636335.1 Streptosporangiaceae bacterium | reverse complement strand
TCCAAGCCCGCGTTCACAGGCCGGAGCGGCGCGGTAGTCTCCGGGTAAGCCCGCCACCGCCGAGACCGCGGGCCGCCGACTACTCCAGCGGAGCGGTCATGTTTCCCGGGCTGAGCGCGACGATCAGGGTCGGGGTGCCGTCCCCCGGCGACCCGGACGGGTCCGCGGGTCCGGGCCTGTGGTGGATCACCGGCGGGTGCCGTCCCGCCTATATGTGGGACCGCAGCGACCGGCCGAGCAGAAGCCCCGTGACGTTCCTGCGACGCCGGCGGCACCGTCGGCGGGTTGCTCGCGCCCATGTTTCGGGCGGCCGCATCTGAGCAGTTACACGCCCACATTCGCGACCGGAGGTGCGCCGTGTGGGAGCGGCTAGAGCGGCACGAGCTGAACCGCCGGGGCCGTCGCATGGCCTCGCTCGCCCCGGGCCAGCGCCCGTTCACGTCGCTGCCGGCCGGAGCCGACCTGCTGCCCCAGATCAAGCACATCGTCGTGCTCATGATGGAGAACCACTCCTACGACAGCTACCTCGGCATGCTCGGCCGGGGCGAGGGATTCAGGCTCGGGCGCGACGGCCAGCCCAAGGCCGCGAACCCGAACGCCGACGGCAAGACGATCCGCGCCTACCACGCGCCGTCGACCAGCCAGGCCGAAGGCGTTCCGTGCCAGAGCTGGAACGCCAGCCACCTGCAGTGGAACGACGGGCGCATGGACGGCTTCGTCACCAGCACGCAGTCGATCGACCCCGGCGCCGACGAGACCGCCGCGATGGCCTACTGGACCGAGCGCGACCTGCCGTTCTACTACGGGCTGGCGCGCACGTTCCCGCTCGCCGACCGCTGGTTCGGCTCCTGCCTCGGCCCGACGTTCCCGAACCGCAGGTTCCTGGTCGCGGGCACGGCCAACGGCCTGGTCGATGACCTGCCCCTGCACCTGCTCGACTACCCGCCGGCCGGGACCATTCTCGACATGCTCTCCCGGCACGAGATCTCGTGGACCAACTACCACCCGGTATCCGGTGACCGGTCCAGGTTCCGGCGGCTGGCCCACCACAAGCGGCGGATGGCCCGCCGCCGGCTGGGCCGGCTCGGCGAGGGCTTCCGCGACGCCGGGGATGTCAAGAAGGACATCGTGTTCACGGCGGACCTGTTCCCGCTCGGCATCGGCAGGCACATGCTGCACGTCCGCGGCATGGACGTCTTCTTCGACGATGCCCAGAACGGCACGCTGCCGGCCTTCAGCATCGTAGATCCGTCGTTCGAGGACTTCTCCGAGGAGAACCCGCAGGACATCCGCAAGGGCGAGAGCTTCGCGGCCGAGGTGGTCAACCAGGTCATGCACGGCCAGGGATGGCCGGAGACGCTGCTGATCTGGACCTACGACGAGCACGGCGGGTACTACGACCACGTGCCGCCGCCGGATGCCATCCCGCCGGACGACGTGGAGGGACGATGCATGGCTCAGCGGCCGGCCTGGCTGTCGCTGCTGCACCGGCTGCTCGTCCCGCGGATGGCCGAGGACGCCGAGGACGACGGCGGGCCGATGCGGTACGACCGGTACGGCATGCGGGTGCCCGCGGTGATCGTCTCGCCCTATGCCCGGCCGGACTACGTGCTGTCCGACGTGCTCGACCACACCTCGGTGCTCAAGCTGGTCCAGGAGAAGTGGAACCTGCCGTCCCTGACCAGGCGCGACGCCGCGGCGCTGTCGCCGCTCGGCGCGCTGGACCTGACGGCCCCGCCGGCCTTCCTCAAGCCTCCCGAGCTGCCCGAGCCCAGCCTGACGTGGGGCTCCTGGTAGCAAGCGGGAGCCCGGCGGCAGGATGCCCGGCGTATCCGGACGGGCGGGACGGGCGAGGCGGATAGATTGAGCCAATGGGCGCTGACCGGCCGATCTTCGTACTTGGCTGTCCCCGTTCGGGGACGACACTGCTTCAGCTCATGCTGCACGCCCACCCGCGGATCGCGATCCCGCCGGAGACCCGGTTCGTGCTGACCAGCTACGAGGGCCGCAGCAAGTTCGGTGACCTGCGCGCGGAGCCGAGCCGGCGGGCGCTGGCAGGGTCAATCGTGTCCGAGCGGCAGACGCTGTTCTACGACCTCGGCCTGGACGCCGGCGAGGTGCTCGAGGAGATCGTGGCCGGCCCGCCCACGCTCGGGTCGGCGATCGGGATCGTGTTCCGCGCCTACGCCAGGCGCTTCGACAAGCCGCGGTGGGGCGACAAGCGGCCCGGTTACTACCAGTACATTCCCGCGCTATTGCGGATGTTCCCCGATGCCCAGATCGTGCACCTGATCAGGGACGGCCGGGACTGCGTCGCCTCGCTCCAGACGATGCCGTGGTTCACCCAGGACTTCTACGCGGCCGTGTGCACCTGGGTCGAGGCGGTCGACAGCGGCCGCCGGGCCGCCCGGCAGCTTCCCGCCGGCACGTACTTCGAGCTCAGGTACGAGGACCTGGTCGCCGACCCGGCGGCATGCCTCGCCGAGCTCTGCGGCTTCCTCGGCGAGGACTACGACCCGGCCATGGCCGAGCCGCACAAGATCGCGGGCAGCACCATCCCCGAGCGCAAGACCTGGCACGCCGACACCCAGCGGGCCGTGACCGCCGCGCCGTCGGGAACCTGGCCGGACCGGCTCGCTCCCTCGGAGGTCGCGCTCTGCGAGGCCGCGATGGGCAGCCGGCTAAGAGCGCTCGGCTACGAGGTCACCGGGGGCGGCCGGCCGTCGGCCGCGCAGCTTGCCCGCTACGCCCGTTCCGCCGCGCTGCACCGTGGCGCCGCGCGTAAGCGCGGACTGCGGGACCGGCTCGAACGCCACCGGGAGCCGGGCCCGGTGGAGAGCCAGCTCTGACACCTTGACTGCTCCCTCACCCGCGGCGACCATGACGGGTAACGCGGCTCAGACCGGGGGATTGCGGACGAGGTAGTTGATGAAGTTACCGCCAAGACCGCTCTTTGCGGGCGCGGCAGTCGTGGCGCTTGCCGTAATCGGCTGCTCTTCGGCAGGCCAGCGGCCGGCGGGGGCGGTATCAGGCTCTGCGGTATCAGGCTCTGCGGCGTCACCCTCGGCCGGGTCGCCGACCGCGTCGCCGTCGGCCAGGCCGGCCGGCTGGACGGTCGCCACGTCGGCGACGGCCGGCGGCGGGATGGCCGCGCTGGTCGCCGCGGCCAGGAAGGAAGGCACGCTCAACGTGATCGCGCTGCCCGCGAGCTGGGCGAACTACGGCGCGATCATCAAGAGATTCACCAGACTCTACGGGATCACGGTGCACTCGATCGCCCCAGGGGACCGCAGTCCGCAGGAAGTCGCCGAGATCAGGCGCGACGCCGGCACC
>DASPZH010000411.1:0-5302 GCA_035636335.1 Streptosporangiaceae bacterium | reverse complement strand
TGGGGGCGCGGCACCCGGTACTTCGGGCTTGCCGCGCCCTCGGTGTCCGCGGATCGGCTATGATGGAGTGTCGCTGAGGCAGGAGACCGGCCCGCTTTGACCACCGTGGGCGGCGTTGGGTATCCTGGTTCTCCGTGCCCGTGATTGCGGGCACGCGCGTCTGTGTACGGGATCTGGCCGCCTGATAGGCAGCCGGTCGCAGGACCGGACGTGTGCGACCTTCCTCCCCGTCATCCGGGCCGCATCTCGCGGCCCAGGTGCGCCGTGAAAGCGGCGACACGCCCGAGCGCGGGGGTCGGGCCAAGCAGACCACAGTCTGTGCCAGCAACGCCGGTCGCTGCCCTGGTTCGCCGGGGCGCCGGCCCGCCGCGGGCCATCGCGCTGCCAGTGGCGCCGCGGCGCGCTCGTCGTTACCTCTGGTACGCGCCGAAGCTGTACTCGTCCAGCGGCACGGCATCACCTGACGGGCTGCCGAACGGGTAGTTGACCTCCGTCGGGTACGTGGCGGCCGGGTAGGCGGCCGCCCTGGCGTCCTCCCTGGGCTCCACCCGCAGCGAGCGGTAGCGCTGCATGCCGGTGCCCGCGGGGATCAGCTTGCCGATGATCACGTTCTCCTTGAGGCCGACCAGCGAGTCCGACCTGGCGTGGATCGCCGCGTCGGTCAGCACCCGGGTCGTCTCCTGGAACGAGGCCGCCGACAGCCACGACTCGGTGGCCAGCGATGCCTTCGTGATCCCCATCAGCACCGGGCGGCCCGCCGCCGAGGTTCCGCCGCCCTCGACGACGGAGCGGTTCATCGCCTCGAACCGCGGCCGCTCGACCAGCTCGCCGGGCAGCAGGTCGGTATCGCCGGACTCCAGCACGTTCACCCGCTTGAGCATCTGCCTGATGATGATCTCGATGTGCTTGTCGTGGATCGACACTCCCTGCGACCGGTAGACCTCCTGCACCTCGTGCACCAGGTGAAGCTGCACCTCGCGGGAACCGAGGATCCGGAGCACCTCGTGCGGGTTGACCGCGCCGGCGATGAGCTGCTGGCCGACGGTGACGTGGTCGCCGTCGGCAACGAGCATCCGCGACCGGACCGAGACCTGGTAAGGCACGTCCTCTGAGCCGTCGTCCGGCGTGATGATGATCTTCCGCGCCTTCTCCGGCTCCTCGATCCGCACCCTGCCGTCCACCTCGCTGATCGGCGCCATGCCCTTGGGGATCCTGGCCTCGAACAGCTCCTGGATGCGCGGCAGGCCGTGGGTGATGTCCAGGCCCGCCACGCCGCCGGTGTGGAAGGTACGCATCGTGAGCTGGGTGCCGGGCTCGCCGATCGACTGGGCGGCGATGATGCCGACCGCCTCGCCGACGTCGACCCGCTTGCCGGTGGCCAGCGACCGCCCGTAGCACTTGGCGCAGACACCGACCTTGGCCTGGCAGACCAGCACGCTGAAGGTGCGCACCGACTCCACCCCGGCGCCGATCATCGCCTCGATCAGCGTCTCGGTCAGGTCAGTGTCGACCGTGGCCAGGATTTTGCCGTCGGCGTCGGTCACGTCTTCGGCCAGCGTGCGCCCGGTGCCCGTGTTCTCGATGCTGGGCAGCTTGCGCAGCGTGCCCGCGGCGTCCTTTTCCGCGATCCGCATGGGCAGCGACCGGTCGGTGGCGCAGTCCTCCTCGCGGACGATCACGTCCTGCGCCACGTCCACCAGCCGCCTGGTCAGGTAGCCGGAGTCCGCGGTGCGCAGCGCGGTGTCCGCCAGGCCCTTGCGCGCGCCGTGCGTGGAGATGAAGTACTCCAGCACGGACAGCCCCTCGCGGAAGCTGGACTTGATCGGCCGCGGGATGGTCTCGCCCTTGGGGTTGGAGACCAGGCCGCGCATGCCCGCGATCTGCCTGACCTGCATCTGGTTGCCGCGGGCACCGGAGTTGACCATCATCCAGACCGGGTTGGTCTCGGGGAAGGCCGCCTCCATGTCCTGCGCCACGTCGGCCGTGGCGTGCGTCCAGATCTCGATCAGCTCCTGACGCCGCTCGTCGTCGGTGATCAGGCCGCGCTCGTACTCGCGCTGGACCTTCTCGGCCCGCCTCTCGTAGGTGTCCAGGATCGCCGCCTTGTTCGGCGGCGCGACCACGTCCTCGATCGCGATCGTGACCCCGGCCCTGGTCGCCCAGTGGAAGCCGGCGTCCTTGAGCTTGTCGAGCGCGGCCGCGACCTCCACCTTCGGGTACTTCTCGGCCAGCTCGTTGACGATCACCGAGAGCTGCTTCTTGCCCACCTCGTAGTTCACGAACGGGTAGTCGTCCGGCAGCGTCTCGTTGAACAGGCACCGCCCGAGTGTCGTGGCCAGCCGGAACTGCTGGCCGGGCTCCCAGCCGTCGGGCGCCGCGAACCCGGCCGGCGGGGCGGCGGCGCGCAGCCGCACGGTGATCTCGGCCTGCAGGTCGAGCTCGCCGCGGTCGTAGGCCATCAGCGCCTCGGGCAGCCCGCCGAAAACCCGCCCGGTTCCCTTGGTGTCCGGCGTCATCCTGGTCAGGCAGTAGATCCCGATGATCATGTCCTGGGTGGGCATGGTCACCGGCTTGCCGTCAGCCGGCTTGAGGATGTTGTTGGTCGACAGCATCAGGATCCGCGCCTCGGCCTGCGCCTCGGCGGACAGCGGCACGTGCACCGCCATCTGGTCGCCATCGAAGTCCGCGTTGAACGCGGTGCAGACCAGCGGGTGGATCTGGATCGCCTTGCCCTCGACGAGCTGCGGCTCGAACGCCTGGATGCCGAGCCTGTGCAGCGTCGGCGCGCGGTTCAGCAGCACCGGGTGCTCGCGGATGACTTCCTCGAGTACATCCCACACGACAGGCCTGGCGCGCTCGACCATCCGCTTGGCCGACTTGATGTTCTGCGCGTGGTTCAGGTCGACCAGGCGCTTCATCACGAACGGCTTGAACAGCTCGACGGCCATCTCCTTGGGCAGCCCGCACTGGTGCAGCTTGAGCTGCGGACCGACCACGATGACGCTGCGGCCCGAGTAGTCGACGCGCTTGCCGAGCAGGTTCTGGCGGAACCGGCCCTGCTTGCCCTTGAGCATGTCGGACAGCGACTTGAGCGGGCGGTTGCCCGGGCCGGTGACCGGGCGGCCGCGCCGGCCGTTGTCGAACAGCGAGTCGACCGCCTCCTGGAGCATCCGCTTTTCATTGTTAACAATGATCTCGGGTGCTCCGAGGTCAAGCAGGCGCTTGAGCCTGTTGTTCCTGTTGATGACGCGCCGGTACAGGTCGTTCAGGTCCGAGGTGGCGAACCTGCCGCCGTCGAGCTGCACCATCGGCCGCAGGTCAGGCGGGATCACCGGGATGCAGTCGAGCACCATGCCCAGCGGGCTGTTCGTGGTGTTCAGGAACGCCGAGACGACCTTGAGCCGCTTCAGCGCCCGCGCCTTGCGCTGGCCCTTGCCGGTCCTGATCGTCTCGCGCAGGCTCGCGGCTTCGGCCTCGAGGTCGAAGCTGCCGACCCGCTCCTGGATCGCCTGAGCGCCCATGCCGCCGCGGAAGTACCGGCCGAACCGGTCCCGCATCTCGCGGTAGAGCAGCTCGTCGCCCTCGAGGTCCTGGATCTTCAGGTTCCTGAACCTGTTCCAGACCTCCTCGATCCGGTCGATCTCGCGCTGCGCGCGGTCGCGGATCTGCCTGCACTCGCGGTCCGAGCCCTCCCTGACCTTGCGCCGCGCGTCGCCCTTGGCGCCGGCGGCCTCGAGCTCGGCCAGGTCCTTCTCCAGCTTGGACTGCCTGGCCGCGATGTCGACGTCGCGGCGCTGCTCGATCGCGCTCTTCTCGTTCGTGATCTTGGCCTCGAGCGAGGGCAGGTCACGGTCGCGCGCCTCGGTGTCGACGTAGGTGATCATGTAGGCGGCGAAGTAGATGACCTTCTCCAGGTCCTTCGGCGCCAGGTCGAGCAGGTAGCCGAGCCGGCTCGGCACGCCCTTGAAGTACCAGATGTGGGTGACCGGCGCGGCCAGCTCGATGTGGCCCATCCGCTCGCGCCGCACCTTGGCCCTGGTGACCTCGACGCCGCAGCGCTCGCAGATGATGCCCTTGAACCTGACCCGCTTGTACTTGCCGCAGTAGCACTCCCAGTCCCTGGTCGGGCCGAAGATCTTCTCGCAGAACAGCCCGTCCTTCTCTGGCTTGAGCGTGCGGTAGTTGATCGTCTCTGGCTTCTTGACCTCGCCGTGCGACCAGAGCCTGATGTCGTCGGCCGTGGCCAGGCCAATCCGCAGGTCGTCGAAGAAGTTGACGTCTAGCACTCTGTTGTTCCCCTAATCCCGTGATGGCTCGTGATGGCTCGCGGATCAGACCTCCTCGACACTGCTCGGCTCGCGCCGGGACAGGTCGATTCCCAGTTCCTCCGCCGCACGGAACACGTCCTCGTCGGTGTCGCGCATTTCGATCGCCGCGCCGTCGCTGGACAGCACCTCGACGTTCAGGCAGAGCGACTGCATCTCCTTGATCAGCACCTTGAACGACTCAGGGATGCCTGGCTCGGGGATGTTCTCGCCCTTGACGATGGCCTCGTACACCTTGACCCGGCCGAGGATGTCGTCGGACTTGATCGTGAGCAGTTCCTGCAGCGCGTAGGCGGCGCCGTAGGCCTCCAGCGCCCAGACCTCCATCTCACCGAACCGCTGCCCGCCGAACTGCGCCTTACCGCCGAGCGGCTGCTGGGTGATCATCGAGTACGGGCCGGTGGACCTGGCGTGGATCTTGTCGTCCACCAGGTGCAGCAGCTTGAGTATGTAGATGTAGCCGACCGAGATCGGATCCTTGAACGGTTCGCCGGTCCGGCCGTCGAGCAGCCTGGCCTTGCCGCTCGCGCCGACTAGCTGGACGCCGTCCCGGTTCGGCAGCGCCGAGCTGAGCAGGCCGGTGATCTCCTCCTCCTGGGCACCGTCGAAAACGGGCGTGGCGACCTTGGTGCCGGGCTCGGACGCGCCGGCCCCGATCTGGCGCAGCCTGTCCTTCCAGTCGGCGTCCTTGCCGTCGACCTTCCAGCCGGTGGCCGCGACCCACCCGAGGTGCGTCTCGAGCACCTGGCCGACGTTCATCCGGCCGGGCACGCCGAGCGGGTTGAGCACGATGTCGACCGCGGTGCCATCCTCGAGGAACGGCATGTCCTCGACCGGCAGGATCTTGGCGATGACGCCCTTGTTGCCGTGCCGCCCGGCCAGCTTGTCGCCGTCGGTGATCTTCCGCTTGGCGGCGACATAGACCCGGACGAGCTCGTTGACGCCAGGCGGCAGCTCGTCGCCCTCCTCGCGGGAGA
>DASPZH010000410.1:0-3412 GCA_035636335.1 Streptosporangiaceae bacterium | reverse complement strand
ACCCCGAATACCGCGCCGAAGAAGCCCTGGTAGCGGCCCCGTTCCCGGGGAGGCACCACATCACCGACGATGGTCTGCGCGCCGACCATGAGGCCGCCGCCGCCGATGCCCTGGATGGCTCGGAAGATGATCAGCTCGGTCATGGTCTGGGACAGCCCGGCCAGCGCCGAGCCGATCAGGAAGATGACGATCGCGGCCTGGAAGAAGATCTTGCGGCCATACTGGTCGCCGAGCTTGCCCCACAGCGGCGTGGACACCGTCGAGGCCAGCAGGTAGGCGGTGACCACCCAGGCCAGCCTGGACAGGCTGTGCAGATCACCGGCGATGGTCGGCAGCGCCGTCGCGACGATGGTCTGGTCCAGGGCCGCGAGGAACATCCCGAGCAGCAGCCCCGTCATGATGACGAGAATCTGGCGTCGGCTTAGCTGCGGTGGAGCTGCCGGATCGGCAGGGCCTGCGGTTTGGCGCACGGCTGTCACTCCCCCCTCGCCACGGATTCTACGGACTCGATCGGCGGACAGTCGCTGGCGGCGTGTTCGAGCCAGTCACGGAGCGCGAGCGTGGCCTGCGTGTCGTTCCTGTTGTAGGCGAGCAGCCAGTCGCGGGCCTGCTCGTCCCCGGTGGCCGCCGCGTCGTAGCGGACCAGCGACTCGTCACCGCCGGGATCGGCGACCTCCCAGCAGAACCCGGCCAGCGTCGCGACCTGCTTCAGGCCGGCCGAATGCCCGGTGATGAGCTGGCCGTCGAACACGCGGTACTCATCGACCCACTGATCGGATCCGATGAAGGCGGCGACCTCCTCGGCCAGCCCCAGGCGGGCCGCGATCCTGCGGAGCTGGGAGTTCTCCGCGGACGCGTTGTAGCAGTAGGCGCGCAAGCTCAGCCCGGCGGCGGCCGTGTCGGCGCGCAGCTCGCCGAACCAGCGCCAGAACTCGCCGAACAGGTCGGACTCAACCTGGCCGGTCATCGGGTCCCAGGTGCGGAAGCCACGATATCCGGCAGGCGCGCCTGGCCAGCCGGACCTTGGCGTGACCAGTGCGCCCCACAGGTAGACGCCGTCCTGGGTGTTCTCCATGTCGATGTCGACCTCGACGTCGGCGCGCGGCACCCGCACCCGGCCGACGCCCCGGCGCCGGTAGGCCGGCTGGTCACCGAGCGCGGCCCTGGCCAGGTCGATCTGCCGGGGCAGATCGCGCATCGGATGGTCGCAGTAGGACGCGGTGCGCGGGCAGAGTGAGCGCGCGTCACCGAGCACGGTGACGCCGGCCGCCGCGAGCCGGCTGGCCTGCGCCTGCCTGCCCGCGCCGAGCACGGCAGGGACCGGGGTGTCGTCGGGCCTGGCGTCCAAAGCCAGGATGAGCGGGCGCAGGTCGACGCGCGAGGCGACGAGCGTCGCGGTGCGGTAGTCGAGGGCGGCCAGCGCGGCCCGGTCGGTGACGCCGTGGTCGCGGTGCACGCGCCATTCCCGCCAGCCGATCCTGGGGACCAGGCTCACGTCCCCCGCGCCCGCCTCGAGTTTCGGGCCGCACGCCGACCACCACGGGCACTGCGCGCACTCGCCGATCCTGACCGGCACCACGAGCGGCGTCACGCCGGGGTCGGCCACCGCGCGCGCGGCGACGGCGATGATGTCGAGCCGGAAGTCGAACTCGAAGTCGTAGACATCCATCGTCGACCGCAGTTTGACCTGCCCGCCCTTCCCGCCCGACGACGGGGTCCGCCAGACCGGCTCGTCCAGGTCGTGCCAGACGATCGTCTCCTCGACGCCGACGATGCCGCCAATCCGGCGGCCCGGCGCGGCCACGCCCGCCGCCTCCAGCATCCGCTGGTAGTGGGCAAGCTGGAGCAGGTCAGCTTGGTGCCGGCGCGGCACGCTGGCCGGGTCGGCGGCCGCCGCTTCCAGCCAGGGAGCATCGAGCGCCGAGCAGAGCGCCGGCCCGCCCCTGCCCGGCGGATGCTGGCCCGGCGGATGCTGGCCGGGCGGGCCTTCGGGCCGAGCGTCGCGGGCGCGATGATGCTTGACGTCCACGGCCCGGTAGCCCGAACCGGCCGCGGCGATCAGCAGGTCAGGCTCGCCGACCCGCCGGGCTAGCAGGTCGGCAGGCAGGCGGCCCGCGACAATGATCGGCATCGCGGCGGTCATCGCCGCGACCGTGGCCTCTTCGCGTTCCGCCCGCGCACCGTGATCCCGGCCCGCCACCACGCAGGCGTCCCGATGCAGGTCAAGCAGCCTGGCCAACACACGGGCCTCGAAGTCGATGCCGCGGGTGAACATGCGCTCGAGCGCGGCCGACGGCGGCAGCGGCTCGCACGGCTCGATGACGTCCCACTGAGCCCGCACCGGGCACTGCTTCGCGACATACCCGCCTTGCGGCGGTACCGCCGAGACGTCGTAGCGAGTGGCCACGTCCTGAATCGTACGCAGCTCTGCCGTCAGCGCGGCGCCGCCGGCACCGACGAGTCGTCCGCGGCCACCGCGATCGCCACGGTCGGCAACGCGGCTGACAACCCCACCGGCAACGCGACTGACAACCCCACCGGCAATGCGACCGGCAACGCCGCCGGCAACGCGACCGGCAACGCGGGCCTCAGCGGCCCGGCCAACACGGGCGGCCGCGCTGGCTCGATCGGCGCTGGCTCCGCGGTGGAGCGGGCCAGCTTCGCGATGCCCCAGGTCGCGGCGAGCACGGCCGCCGCCTCGATGGCGACCCGGCCCGCGCCGCCGCCCAGGTGCTCGTGGTAGAGCAGCAGGCCGAGCAGCGATCCGACCGCCGGGTCCAGTACCGAGAACACCGGCAGGAACGCGGCGAGGCCGGCGGCGCGGTAGCCGTTCTGCTGCATGGTGTAGGTGAGCAGGCCGACGACGACGAGCAGGTAGAGACGCACGTCGGCGAGGGCGCCGAGCTGGTGCGCGCCGGCCAGCGCGGCCACGGTCTTGGTCAGCGCGTCCGTCACCCCGGCCGCGATGCCGCCGCCGACGCCGAGCGTGAGAGCGCGGCGCAGCGGCGACATCCGCACCGCGAGCAGGCCGGACAGCACGGCGATCACGACGGCGACGATCGCGGCGAGGCCAAGCTGGCCGGGCGCGGCCGTCGCGTCACCACCGGAAGGCTGCGCCACGGACAGGAAAACCAGGAGACCGGCGAAGGTGGCCAGGGCGGCCAGCCACTCGGCCAGCCGCATCCGCCGGCGGTCCGCCCAGGCGGCCAGCGCCAGCGCGAACAGCAGGCTGCTGGCGAGCACCGGCTCGATGACTACCAGGCGGCCGAGGGCAAGCGCGGTCGCCTGCAGTGACAGGCTGACGATCACCAGCGCCAGGCCGGCCAGCCACAGCGGGCGGCGGATCAGGCGGAGCAGCACCGCAGTGTCGAAGGCCGCATCGGTCCTGAGCTTGGCCGCTACTCGCTGCTGC
>DASPZH010000409.1:0-3482 GCA_035636335.1 Streptosporangiaceae bacterium | reverse complement strand
GCCGTGCCGCTTGGCTTCCTCCCTGACCCTGGTCATCAGGAAGATGTTGTAGTCGATGCCCAGCGCGACCAGGAAGACGAACACGAACAGCGGGAACGACGTGTCGGCGCCACCGAAGTGGAATACGTGGTCGAACACCAGCGCGCTGACGCCGAGCGCCGCGCCGAACGAGAGCACCACGGTGGCGATCAGCATGACCGGCGCGAGGATCGCGCGGAGCAGCAGGGCGAGGATGAGGAACACCACGGCCAGGATCAGCGGGATGATCACATTCCTGTCGCGCGCCGCG
This sequence comes from Streptosporangiaceae bacterium, assembly GCA_035636335.1. Lineage (GTDB taxonomy): Bacteria > Actinomycetota > Actinomycetes > Streptosporangiales > Streptosporangiaceae > Chersky-822. Next base: position 3,193 of record DASPZH010000409.1, on the reverse strand, counting down.
GCGCGCTGCACGTCGAGGTTGACCGCGGTATTGCCGCCAACCAGGGCATGCGCGCCCGGCACCGCGTCCACGGCCGCTCGGACCCGGTCGATCGTCGTGTACGCGGCATTGCTGTCCGGTGGCTTGGTGAGAGTGCCCTCGAGGAACGCGTGACCGGCGTGTACCTGCGGCTGGGTGACCGCGGTGATGCCGGGCACGCCGGTGAACGCGGCGCGAAGCTGGCCCGACGACGCCGGGTTGCCGACGACGACGACCGGCTGGCCCACCCCGGCCGGGAAGTTCCTGTCGAGCACCTGCTGCCCCACGACCGAGTCCGGGCGATGACCGCTGAACGACTGCGCCGCGGTCAGGCCGCTGGCCTTCAGGCCGGTCAGGCCGACCGCCATCGCGGCGAGGACGAGCGCGGTGGCCACCCAGACCACCCGGGGCCTGGCGGCGACGCGGCGCCCGACTCGGGCCCAGAATCCGCTGCTGGTCGGCTCGGCGGAGCCGAACTTGGGCCTGACCGGCCAGAAGATCCACCTGCCGAAGATCACCAGCAGCGCCGGGAGCAGGGTGATCATGGCGGCCAGGGCCACGCCGACGCCGATGGCGAGCACCGGGCCCATGCCCTTGGTGGAGTTCAGCTCCGCGATCATCAGCGTGAGCAGGCTGAGGATGACCGTGCCCCCGCTCGCGATGATCGCGGGACCGGCGCGGCGCAGCGCCACGGCCATGGCCTCGTGCCGGTCCTCATGGCGGCGCAGTTCCTCCCGGTACCTGGCCGTCAGCAGCAGCGCGTAGTCTGTTCCGGCGCCGAACACGAGTACGTTCAAGATGCCGGCGCTCTGCCCGTTCACGGTCAGGCCCGCGTGCACGGCGAGCAGGTAGATCAGTGCCTCCGCGCTGACCAGCGCGATCCCGGCGGTTATCACCGGCAGCAGCCACAGCGCCGGGCTGCGGTAGGTGATCAGCAGCAGCACGATGACCACGGCGAGGGTCGCGAACAGCAGCGTGCTGTCGATGCCGCTGAAGGACTTGGCCGAGTCTGCGGCGCCGCCGAGCGGCCCGGCGATGTGGGCGGCCAGCCCGTTGGCGTCCGACCGTGCGATCGCGCGCAACTTGTCGACCGCCCCGGTGGCGCCGTTCCAGCCCTTTGATCCCAGGTCGACCGGGACGACGGCCTGGGCCGCCTTGCCGTCGGCGGCGAAGAAGGGCCCGGCGACCTGATGCCGCACCACGCCTGGCACGCCGGCGAATGAGGCGACATCCCGCACCGCCTTGGCCCGGTCGGCCGGCGTCAGTCCCGACGGCCGGTCGTAGACCACGACGGCAGGGAAGACGTTCGGTGACTGGAAGGTCGACTGCAGCTTCAGCACCTGCGTCGACTCGGCCTTCGGCGGGAGCCATGACTGGGCGTCGTTCTTCTCCGCCCCCATCAGCTTGCCGGACAGCGGCCCGGCGACGGCCGCGACGATCAGCCAGAACACCAGGACCGCCCATTTGGTCCGGCGGCCGCCAGGCAAGCGCAGCAGGGCGCGGGCCTTGCTCATTGTCCAACTCCCGGTTGCTCGGGTTCAGCTATCAAGGTCAGCCGCGCGCCGAAGTCTCCTCCACGAGGGCCAAGACAAGTTATATCTCGAATTGGCCTAGATCTTCAAGTCGGTAGGCTGGCCGACGCCGGCGGCCGGGCCGATGCCCGGAGACCTTGTTACCGCGTTACCGCGTTACCGCGCTACCGCGTGACGAACTCGGCCAGCAGCGGAGCCAGGGCATCGGGGCTGACGTTGTGCCCCTGGCCGGCGAGGGTGCGAAGTTCGGCGCCCGTGATGGCCTGCTGCAGCGCGCGGGCCGTCTCGGCCATGAACGTGGCGCCGGCGGCGCCGTGCATGACCAGGGTCGGAACGGCCACGCGGGCGGCCCGCTCCGCCGGCACCGACATGTCCGGGCCCAGGACGCCGGCGTGGTCGTAGGCCAGCGTCGGCCCGACGGCTTCCAGATCGGGCCAGAACTCCGACCGGCGCATGCCGTCGATCTGCTCGGCCGGCGTTCCGACGAAGGCCATGAACAGCGCGACGGCGTCGCCGGGGCGGCCCGCCGCCAGCGCCTCGGTCATCTCGCCGAGATACCTGTCCCAGGCCGCGCGGGCCCGCGGGTCGTTGTCGTAGGGCGCCTCGTACATGGCGAGCTTGCTGACCCGGCCGCCGAGTGCGACGGCGGCGTCGAGCGCCAGGCATGCTCCGGAGGAGTGACCGTAGGCGGCGGCCGTCCCGCCCGCCTCGCCGATGACCGCGTCGATGTCCTCGATCTCGCGCGCGACCGCGTACGGCGGCGTGTCGCTGCTGTCGCCGCGGCCCCGGCGGTCGTACGTGAGGACCGTGAGCCGCGGCGAGAGCAGGGCGACCAACTCCGGTTTCGAGGCGGACCTGCGGGTGGTGAGCGCCCCGTCCACGATGATCAGCGCCGGTCCGGTGCCGTGCTTGTCGTACACGATCGCCGTGCCGTCCGCCGACGTCACCGTTGGCATGCTTGTTCTCCTTCGCTAACCGATGTCCGCTTCGCTAACGATGTCCACCCGGTAGCCGAGGTCAACGGGAGCGTCCTCGCACCGGTGATCGCGGGCCGATCACCGGTCGGGATGAGGCTCCTCGGCCGTCTGGACGTCGTCCGGTGCCTGCGCCGAGGCCGCTGCGGCCATGCGCTCGATGATACCGATAAGCCTGCTGGCGGCGTCGGGGGCGAGCCTGCGCGCGAGCATGTCCTTGGCCCGCGGGCTCAGGGCGAGTCGCCCCGCGTCGTGATCCTGGCCGACGTCCGCCGTGCGCGCGAAAACGCCCCGGTATCGGGGCGGGAACAAGATCGCGCCGTCCCCGCCGCCGACGGCGCCCGCGTGGCCGGCGGGATGCTGCGAAGCGGCCGGCCAGCACCCGGACGGTGCCGGCCGGCTCCGTTCCGCGACCCCGCACGGCCGCGGCCCTGCTTCCGGGCCCACCAGGCGCCCAACAAGACCGTAACCACAGAGCATTGCAAAAGCAGACCACCGTGGGCGCCTCCTCTGGTCGTAAACGCAGAATCTCCAGGCTCAACGTGGAGAAACGGCCAGGTCCCGACCGGTGGTACAGGCTAGACGGCGCCGATGGCGGCGCCGAGCGCGTGCAGGTCGCGGAGCAGGATGGCGGCAGCAGCGCCGGTGATCTCCCCCTGAGACTGACGC
>DASPZH010000408.1:0-5408 GCA_035636335.1 Streptosporangiaceae bacterium | reverse complement strand
CCGCGCGCCAAGTCGCTCCGCCTCGGGACCGCGACGGCCCACCAGGACCACACCGAGTACGCAGGCCCCGAGTACACAGGCGGCACCGAGTTCACCGCCGAGCCCGAGTAACCGCCGAGCCCGAGTAGAGGCGCCAGTCATGCAACTGCTCGTCCTGTCCGCCGGCGCCGTCCGCACCGTGCTGGGCTACGCGCGCTGCGCCGACGCGATGCGCGCGGCGCTGGCCGCGCGGGCTCGCGGCGAGGTGTTCCAGCCGCTCCGGTCGGTGCTGAAGCCGGACGGCGCAGCCGGGTTCATGGCGCTGATGCCCTCCTACCAAACCGGTCCCGCGGCCGGTTACGGGCTGAAGGCACTATGTATCACCCCGGGCAACCCCGCCGCCGGCCTGGACAGCCACCAGGGCATCGTCCTGCTGTCGAGCCCGCAGACCGGGCAGCCGCTCGCCGTGCTCAACGCCTCGGCGGTGACCGAGATCAGGACGGCGGCCGTCTCCGCGGTCGCGACGTCGCTGCTCGCCACGCAGGACGCGGACGTTCTCGCGATCGTCGGCACCGGCGTCCAGGCCAGGGCCCACCTGATGGCGATCAGCGCGACCAGGCCGCTGACCGAGGTCCGGATCGCGGGCACCTCGCCGGCTAAGGCGGCCAAGTTCGCGGCCGACGTCGCTCCCGCGGCGCTGGCCGAGGTCGGCACTCCCGCCGTTCGCGTCATCGCGTCCGAGCACGCACGCGACGCCGTTGCCGGAGCCGGCATCGTCGTGACCGCGACCAGCTCGGCCGTCCCGGTGCTTCACGGCGGCTGGCTGGATCCCGGCACCCACATCAACGCCGTCGGCGCCTGCCTGCCGCACGCCAGGGAACTCGATACGGCGACGGTCGCGGGCGCGGGCCTGTTCGCCGACAGCAGGGAGTCGGTTCTCGCGGAGTCCGGCGACTACCTGCTCGCCGCGGCCGACGGGGCGGTCGGGCCCGGCCACATCCGGGCGGAGATCGGCGACCTGCTGGCCGGCCTGGCGCCCGACGTCGGCCGCCGCGACGCCGAGGAGATCACGATCTTCGAGTCACTCGGCCTGGCGATCGAGGACCTGGCCGCCGCGGTCGTCGCCTACCAGACGGCGGGCGAACTCGGCCAGGGAGACTGGGTCGATTTCGAGTAGTTACACCGGTATTCGCTACCCGAATTTCCACATGGACCGTTGTCGCAAATGACGGGCGTGCCATTCTTTACCTCATGCGCCACCAGACCGCGCTCTACATCGCCGTTTTCTCGACCTTAGCGCTCGCTATTGGCTGGCACTTTCGCAACTTCCGCGGTGCCGCGAGCGAGCTGGCAACGCGGCTCAATCAGATCCCCGGCCTCAGGGACACCCGCGACCGCGCGTTCGCGACGATCACCCTCCTCGCCGTCCTGTTCGCGGCCGTGCTGTACGTGATCGCCAAGCATCGATAGCGCCCTCCGGCGCGGAACCGGCGACTCCCCGCGCGCGTCTGATTCACAGCAAAGACGCGGAAACGGGAGAGCTATCATGATTGTCGCAATAAAGCCTGCTTGGCGCGGGATAGGTATCGCAGTCGCCGCCACCGCGCTGCTCGTCGGCGCATTCTTGCTCGGGTCCGCGCGGTCGGGAACGGTCGGCGACGGCTCGGCCCGCGGCGGCTCCGGCGCCGTCCTGCTCGCCTCGTCCGCCGCGGGCGGCAAGATCACCGTGACCGGGACGGGTACCATCACGGGAAGGCCCAACCAGCTCGTCCTGTCGATGGGCGTGCAGACCAGCGCTTCGTCGGTGTCGACCGCGCTCAGGCAGGCCAACGAGGCCGCCAGCCGGGTCATCGGGGCGCTGACGTCCGGCGGCGTGCGCAAGCCCGACATCGCGACCTCCGGCCTGTCCGTCCAGCCGGACTACCGCGACGGCAGCCCGCTGCCGACCGGCTACGCGGTCAGCGAGCAGCTCACGGCCACGCTGCGCGACCTGGCCCGGGCCGGCAGCCAGATCCAGGCGGCCGTGAGGGCCGGCCGTGACGCCACGACGGTGAACGGGGTCTCGCTGAACCTGACCGACACGGGCAGCCTGCTCGCCCGGGCCCGCGCCGCCGCCGTCCGCGACGCCCAGGCCAAGGCCGGCCAGTTCGCCCGCGCGCTCGGCAGCCGGCTCGGCGCCGTGCTCAGCGTCTCCGACCAGAGCGCGGCGACCCCCTACCCGGAGAACTTCGCCGCGGCGAGCTTCAAGTCGGCCAGCCCGGTGCCGGTCTCGCCCGGCAGGCAGCAGGTGAGCGTGCAGATCACCATCGTCTACGCGATTGGCTGATACGCTTCGGCCATGACGCACGCGACCCAGGCCGCCCACTGGTGGCGCCGCCGTTAGGCGGGCCTGGCACGCGCGCGCATGCGCGGATTAGAAGAAGGCGACCGCCCGGTACAGGCGGTCGCCTTTCGCGCGTCGGCTCTCGATCCGGGCCAGTCACGGGCAGCACTGACACAGGCAGCACTGACACAGGCAGGACACACCGATGCGAGATCTGAGCGTGGACTACGCCGCGGACTTCGGCGCCCCGCCGCCGAGCGGCCAACAGCAGTACCTCACCGCCGGAGGCATCGGCGTCACCCGGACCGTCACGCCGTTCGAGCCCGGCCTGCTGGCCGAGGTCACCAGGCAGGCCGACCGGCGGCGGGGCGGCACGTTCAGCTCGGGGATGGAGTACCCGGGCCGGTACAGCCGCTGGCACACGGGCTACGTGGACCCGTGTCTCGAGCTCGTGGCGGCCGGCCGGAAGCTGACGGCGACGGCGCTGAACGACCGCGGCGCGGTGATCCTGCCCGCCATCGCGGCCGCGCTCCAGCGGGCCGGCGAGCCGCTTGCCGGGCTCCGGACCGGAACCGGCGAGCGGGACGGCAGCGTCACGGTCCTGATCCCCGAACCGGCCGGGATCGTGCCCGAGGAGGAACGCAGCCGCCGCCCGACCGTGTTCAGCGCGGTCCGGCAGGTCATCGCGCTGTTCGCCGGACCAGACGAGCACCTTGGGCTGTTCGGCGCGTTCGGTTATGACCTGGCCTTCCAGTTCGAGCCGATCAGGCTGCGTCCCGGCCGTGACGGGGCCGACCGTGACGGGGCCGACCGTGACGGGCCCGGCCCCGGCCGGGCCGGGACCGGCCGGCAGCGCGACCTTGTCCTGCACCTTCCCGACGAGCTGTACGTGATCGACCGCAAGCGCGAGACCGCGTTGCGGTACAGCTATGAGTTCGCGTTCGGCGGCCGGTCCACGGCGGGCCTGGACCGCAGGACCGCCTCGCAGGCGCCGGCCGGCGTTACCGGGACCGGCTCCGGCGCTTGCGTTGACCATGATGATCTGCCGCCCGACCCCGAACCCGGGGCCTACGCCCGGGTGGTCGGGCAGGCCAGGGAGCGGTTCGCGGCCGGCGACCTGTTCGAGGTGGTGCCGAGTCACGAGTTCTGGGCGCGGTGCGGGTCGCCGGCCGCCTGCTACGAGCGGCTGCGGCGGCACAACCCGGCGCCGTATGAGTTCTTCCTGAACCTGGGGGAGGACGAGTACCTGGTCGGGGCGTCGCCGGAGATGTACGTCAGGGTCACCGGGGACCGGGTCGAGACCTGCCCGATCGCCGGGACCGCGCCGCGCGGCGCGAACCCGCTGGCCGACGCGGCGAACATCCAGGCGCTGCTGGCGTCGGCCAAGGACGAGTCCGAGCTCACGATGTGCACCGACGTCGACCGCAACGACAAGTCGCGGGTCTGCGTTCCCGGCAGCGTCAAGGTGATCGGGCGGCGGCAGATCGAGCTGTACAGCCGGGTGATCCACACGGTCGACCACGTCGAGGGCCGGCTGCGGCCCGGCCTCGACGCGCTCGACGCGTTCCTCACCCACATGTGGGCGGTCACGGTCACCGGGGCGCCGAAGACCTGGGCGATGCAGTTCATCGAGGACCACGAGACCAGCCCGCGCCGCTGGTACGGCGGGGCGGTCGGCGTGCTCGGCTTCGACGGCTCGATGAACACCGGGCTGACGCTCCGCACCGCCCACATCCGCGGCGGCCTGGCGTCGGTGCGGACCGGCGCGACGCTGCTGTTCGACTCGGACCCGGCCGCCGAGGAGACCGAGACCGGGCTGAAGGCCAGGGCGCTGCTCGAGGTGCTCGCGGAGGCGGCTGCCGGCCAGGCCGCTGCCGGGAAGGACCACCGGGAGCAACGCACTCGCGTGGCCGGCCCGCCCGCGCGAACGCCGGGTCGGCCCGGGGCGGACTCGCCGGGCGGCGGCCTGCCCGGCGCGGGCCTGCGGGTCCTGCTGGTCGACCACCAGGACTCCTTCGTCCACACGCTGGCCGGGTACTTCAGGGAGCAGGGCGCCGACGTGACCACGCTGCGCGCCGGCTTCGACCTGGCGCGCCTCGACCAGTTCGCGCCCGACCTGGTCGTCTTGTCGCCGGGGCCGGGCCGGCCAGCCGACTTCGGCTGCTCCCGGCTGCTCGACGAGCTCGATGCCAGGAACCTGGCCGCGTTCGGGGTGTGCCTCGGCCTGCAGGCGATGGTCGAGCATGCGGGCGGAACGCTCAGCCTGCTCGCCACGCCCGCGCACGGCAAGCCCGCAGCGGTGCGGGTCACCGGCGGCGACCTGTTCGCGGGGCTGCCCGCCGAGTTCACCGCCGGCCGGTACCACTCGCTGCACACGACCCCGGACCGGGCCGGACCCGGCTTCGCGGTGACCGCGGTGACCAGCGACGGCGGCCGCGGGCCGGGCGGCGGGACCGCGGGCGGGCGCGAGGTCGTGATGGCGATCGAGGATCCGGCCGCGGGCCGGTGGGGCGTGCAGTTCCACCCGGAGTCGATCCTGACCGCGTCCGGGAACGTCGGCGCCGCGATCATCGCGAACGTGCTGCGGCTCTGCCGGGCCAGGGCGTCACTGGAGCGATCGTTATAGTTCCGTTATTTAAGCCGCGCCCGACTCGTTATAGCGTCAAGGGCGATGTAAAACGCCGCAGAACATGGCTTGTCCGGCCATTCGCCTTTGTGCTGAATGTGCTGAGTGTGCTGACGTGTGATGCGCGATGTCGGCCGTTCCGCCATGTCCTGCAGACAGGAACAAAGGAGTTCCACATGGCACGTCGCTGGCGCATTCCCCTGGCCACCCTCGCTCTGGCCTTCGGCTCCGTGTTCGCCGTCGCCACCTCGGCGTCGGCGGCCACGGTCACTCACCATCCAGCGTCCCCGGTGGCCACGCCGGCCGGCTTCCAGCCGGGCGGGCTGATGGTCAGGCCGGGCGGGTTCACTAACCTGACGACCCGGGCCGGCCATGCCACGGCCTTGTCGACGAACTGGTCCGGCTACGCCGCGACCGGCGGCAATGGCGCGTTCACCAGCGTCTCGGCAAGCTGGACCGAGCCGACCGCGACCTGCGGCG
>DASPZH010000407.1:0-3384 GCA_035636335.1 Streptosporangiaceae bacterium | reverse complement strand
GTCTTCTTCGACACCGATCCCGACACCTTTCCGCCGCGCTCGGTGATGGCCTCCGCCGCCTCGTCCCTCGTGCATCCGCCCAGGCTGCCGGTGAGCACGACGGTCACGCCGGCCAGCGGCCCGCCCTCCGGCGCACCGCTGTCGCCGAGCGCGAACCCGGCGAAGTCCGGATCGGCCAGCCGGACCCCGGCCGCGCGCCACTTCGCCACGATCGCCTGATGCCAGTCGACGGCGAACCAGTCGATGATCGAGCCCGCTATCGTCGGGCCCACCTCGTCCACCAGCATCAGCGTCTCCGCGGGCGCCGCCGCGATCGCGTCGGCCGAGCCGAACGCGGCGGCCAGCGCCCTGGCCGCCGTCGGGCCCGCGTGCCTGATTGACAGGGCCACGAGCACCCGCCACAGCGGCCTGTTGCGTGCCTCGTCCAGGTTCCGCAGCAGGCTCACCGCGTTCGCCGTGAGGTCGCCGCCGATGGTGACGAAGAACGGTGACTGCGCCAGCTTCTCGGCGGTCAGCGTGAACAGGTCGCCCTCGTCGGTGACGAGACCGGCGTCGAGCAGCGCGGAGGCGGCCTCGTAGCCGAGCACCTCGATGTCGAAGGCGCCCCGGCCGGCCAGGTGGAACAGCCGCTCGCGCAACTGCGCGGGGCACGACCTGGTGTTGGGGCAGCGCCAGTCGACCTCGGTTGCCTCCCTGGCCAGCCGCGTGCCGCAGCTAGGGCAGTCGGCCGGGAACTCGAAGGCCCGCTCCTCACCGGACCGCAGGTCAAGTACCGGGCCGACCACCTCGGGGATTACGTCGCCTGCCTTGCGCAGCACGACCATGTCGCCGACCAGGACGCCCTTGCGGGCGACCTCGTCCTGGTTGTGCAACGTGGCGCGCTCGACCGTCGAGCCGCTCACCTTGACCGGAGTCATCACCGCGAACGGTGTCACCCGGCCGGTCCTGCCGACGTTGACCCTGATGTCGAGGAGCCTGGTGGTGACCTCCTCCGGCGGGTATTTGTAGGCGATCGCCCAGCGCGGCGCGCGGCTGGTGAAGCCGAGCCGCTGCTGGACGGCGATGGGGTCGAGCTTGACCACGACGCCGTCGATCTCGTAGGGCGGGTCGTGCCGGTGCTCGGCATAGTGCCCGATGTACCCGCGCACCTCCTCGATGCCGTCGACGACCCGGTACAGCTCGCTGACCGGAAGACCCCACTCGCGAAGCTGGTCGTACCACCCGGACTGGCTGTCCGGGCGGGCCGCCTTCTCCCCCTCAATGGCCCCGACGCCGTGCAGGATCAGGCCGAGCGGCCTGCTCGCGGTGACCTCCGGATCCTTCTGCCGCAGCGACCCGGCCGCGGTGTTCCGCGGGTTCACGTACGGTGGCTTGCCGGCCTGAGCCTGCCGTTCGTTCAGCTCCTCGAACGCGGCGACCGGCAGGAACACCTCGCCCCTGACCTCCAGCGTGGCGGGCCATCCCGAGCCGCGCAGCCGGGCGGGCGCGGCCGCGATCGTCCTGACGTTCGCCGTCACGTCCTCGCCGGTCACCCCGTCTCCCCTGGTAGCCGCGCGCGCCAGGGCGCCGTCGCGGTAGACGAGATCCACCGCGAGGCCGTCGATCTTGAGCTCGCACAGGAACGGGCCCGTCCCGCCGAGCCGCCCGGCCCTGGCGAACCAGCTTTCGAGCTCGGCGTCGGAGAACGCGTTGTCCAGGCTGAACAGCCGCTCGAGGTGCCGGACCGGCGCGAACCCGGCCGCCGCCGCGTCGCCGACCCGCTGCGTCGGGGAGTCGGGCGTTCGCAGGTCGGGATGGTCATCCTCGAGCCGGCGCAGCTCCCGCATCTGCGCGTCGTACTCGGCGTCCGAGATCACCGGCGAGTCGAGCACGTGGTAGCGGTAGTTGTCCTCGGCGATCTGGTCGGCCAGGTCGGCGTGGCGGTGCCTGGCCTGGTCGTCAGCCTGCTCGGCCTCGGCCACCCGCTCGGCCTCGGCCACCCGCTCGGCGTCGGGCGCGATCACGCCAGCTTCCGGCTCGTCCGGTCCGGTCACCGCGTGCCCTCCTCGATCAGCTCGGGTATCAGGTTGGCCGCCGCCTGGCACTGGGCAAGCACGGCCCGCGCCCTGGCCGGAGAGGCGCCGGCCAGCCCGCAGGCCGGCGTCACGGCCAGCTTCTCGGTCAGCGCGGCGGGCGGGAGCCCGATCCGCCGCCACAGCGCGGCCACGGTCCTGGCCGTGTCCGGCGCCGCGTTCCCTGGCGTGACCGGCGCACCGCCCGCCGCGGCCTGAAGCGCGGGTATAGCGCCGACGGCGAGGCCGAGTCCCGCCTCCGCGATCTCGCCGACGGCGTCCTCGTCCTGGCGGCGCAGCAAGGCCAGGTCGAAGGAGACGGCACTAGCGCCTGATCTTGTTACGCAGCTAAATGGCACTCGCGGGGCGCCACAGTGCACCATGGTCGGCCCCGACGCCGCGGCGAGTACAGTGCGGAGCCCGTCGGCGGCCACCGTCTCGTCGACGGCGGCAACCCGGCGCAGGCCGCTCGCGGTCGGCACCGAGCCGGCCAGCACGCCGGGCAGGGCGGGCTCGTCGAACTGGACGAGGAGGGTCGCGCCTGGCAGCCGGCGGCGGACCGCGGCGACGTGCGCGGCGACCGCCTCGGTGAGCGAGGTGGTCAGGTCGGCCACGGCTCCGGCATCGGTGAGCGCCGGCTCCACGCTGCGGGTCAGCTCCAAGGCCGCGGCCAGCGTCCACGGCCCGCAAAGCTGGATCTTGAAGGTCCCGGAGTAGCCGGCGGTCGCCGCTTCCATCGCGTCCAGGTCGGCCGACATCAGGCCCGCTGCCCGGCTCAGGTCGCGGCCCCGCCGTTCGGCCAGCCGCCAGCCCGTCGCGGTGGTCTCGACCGGCATGTCGACAAGGAGCGCGGCGGTTCTCCCGACGAGATCGGCGCCCGGCCCGCGGGCGGGAAGCTCGGGCAGGAACGGCAGGTTCGGCAGTTCACCGAGCACGACGGCGATCGCCTCGTCCGGGTCGCTGCCCGGCATCGAGCCCACGCCGGTCGCACTCTGCGCAGGCCAGGGAAACGGCACGGCATCACTCACCGCCACATCCTAGCGACCACCCACGTCACCGCCATCAGTCCCGGCTCGCCCGCTCGCCCGCTCCGGAACAGGCCTCCGCTGCCACGTGCCGCACGTTTCGTGCCCGCAAAAGCCGCGAATCGGGCACTGGGCTGACCGGAACCACGATCCTCACCCCATGCCCGCCGGATGGATCCGGGGATTCATCCGGTCCAGCCGGATGAATCCCCGGATCCATCCGGCTCGGGTGGCGGGGGCGCTCGGGTGGCGGGGGCGCTCGGGTGGCGGGAGCGCTCGGGTGGCGGGAGTGCTCGGGGTGGCGGGCG
>DASPZH010000406.1:0-5698 GCA_035636335.1 Streptosporangiaceae bacterium | reverse complement strand
CGGGCGTGACGATCGCGATCACCACCGACCACCCGGTCGTGCCGGTCAACTTCCTGGTCCACCAGGCCGCGCTCGCGGTCAAGGACGGGCTGGACAGGGAGACCGCGCTCCGCGCGCTGACGATCAACCCGGCCAGGATCGCGGGGATCGAGGACCGGCTCGGCTCGATCGAGCCGGGCAAGGATGCCGACCTGGTGCTCTGGTCGGGCGACCCGCTCGACGTGCTGAGCCGGGCCGAGCGCGTGTTCGTCGATGGCGCCGAGATCTACACCTACTCAGGCGGCGAGGCGCACTTCGCCGAGCTCTGACGGCCCGCACTGACGGGCCCGCACCGCCGTCCAGCACCGCCGTCCAGCACGGCGAGTCCCGCGCGCAGACGCCCTCCTCGGCAGTGTAGATTGGGCGGCAAGTAGAACGCGTTCTAGCGTGGGGGTACGTGCCGACGGTGCCGATTGACGCGCAGGCCGCCGGACCCGGCACATTCCGGCACATTCTGGCGGCAATACTTTTGGTCATGCAATTGCCCAGCCGGCATTTCGTCTCGCGAGTCGCGCTATTTGGCTGACAAGGGCGATCCGAGCGGGCACTATTGACGGCAATGGGTCCGCATTGATTTGGCTGCCGGGCCACCGAAACTTAAGTCCGCGCTAACGCCGATTAACGGCGAAATGATCGGAGCGCGGCTCACTGATGTCCGGCGGGTGGGCTTGTCGAAATGGCAGGCTCACCCGTCGGCTGCCAGGCTCGGTCAGAAGATCATGTGATGGATCGGCAGCATGTCGAGGGGTCCCGTCTCGATTCCTGCCTTCTCCAGCATCGGCGTGAGCACCTTCCCGAACTCGTCGCACGCCCGCTGCGTCTCCCAGATTTCGAGTCTCCCAGATTTCGGAGACCATCGGATTGTCGGCGGGCAGAACGAGCAATGCGATATCCGCCCTGCCGGGCGACCCTCGCCGGCTTCGTCGAGCGCCGCGATGACTTGATCATATTGCGCGGTGGTCAAGGACCCTGGATGGGAATAGGCGCCCATAGCCATGAACGCTCCCCCTGCGCGGCGGGCGGCTAAGGGCCGGAGCAGCGGACAATTATGAGGCCGGAGCGGCGGGCGGCTTCAGGCCGCCGGCCGGGTAGTACGCCCCGATGATGTCCGCTGCCGTCGGCGCAGGAGCGGTCGCGACCCGGTCACCGGAGCCCCGGCCGAACTCCTTGAACGCGGAAAGCTCGGGCAGCGGGTTCGACCCGTCGGGCGTCTCGGCCGACGAAATGTGCACGAACGAGACGCCGTCGGCGAGGCGGACGACCTTGTACTCGACGTTGTCCGGCCGCTCCGCGTGCAGTTGCTCGAAGACTCCCTCGATCAGCCGCACGTGCTCGGCCATGGCCTCGGGCTTCACCTGGTAGCTGACGACGACGCTGGTGATCACAAGACGCTCCCGGTCGGTGTGTTGCACAAAGTGAGTTGCACGATGCTACCAAGAACGTAACAGCAGTCGGTAGCATGATGCAATGCAGAGGTCGAACCTCGCCGTCTTGCCGTGCTCGCTAGCCAGGACGCTCCAGGTGGTCGGCGAGTGGTGGACCATGCTCGTGCTGCGGGACATCTGCTTCGGCCTGCACCGGTTCGAGGAGATCCACGACCATCTCGGCATAGCGCGGAACATCCTGAAGGCGCGCCTGGATACCCTCGTCGAGCACGGCCTGGTCGAGCGCCGCCGGTATCAGCGCCGTCCCGACCGGTACGAGTACCTGGCGACGGACAAGGGCCGCGACCTGGTGCCCGCCTTGCTCGCGCTGGCCGCCTGGGGTGATCGGTGGACCGGTGCCGGCGCCCCTCCCGCCCTGTTCTCCCATGCCGCCTGCGGTCACGACACGGTCGCGACGGTCGTCTGTTCGGCCTGCGCGGCCCCACTGGCCGGCGTCGATGTCAGCGTCCGTCCGGGCCCGGGCAGTCCCGGCGGCTAGGGCCGTGCCGCCGGCGCGGACTGGCGTGATCGTGGATGATTTTCGACGTATGCGCCCGACAATCATCCACGATCATGGGACACCCGGAGGTGTCGCGCAGTTGACCGAGAAGGAGAGCGATGAGCGGCGGCTTCAGCGGTGAGTTGTGGGAGGGCATTACCGACATTTACGACGCGATCCTGGCTCATCCCTTCCTGGCGGGGATGACCGACGGCAGCCTGCCGGCCGACTCCTTCACGTTCTACGTGATCCAGGACGCCCTGTACCTGCGGCGTTACGCACAGGCGCTCGCGGCGGTGGCCACGCACGCGCCGGACGCGGCGCAGACGGAGATGTTCGCCAGGCACGCCGCGGGCATCGTCGCGGTCGAGATGAGCCTGCACGACACGCTGCTGGCCGACCTGGACATCGACCCCGGCGCGGTCGGCGCCGCCGAGGAGGCCCCGACCACGCTGGCCTACAACAGCTACCTGCTCGCCGCGACGCACGGCGGGTCGTACGCCGAGGGCGTCGGCGCTGTGCTGCCCTGCTACTGGATCTACGGCGAAGTGGGCAAGCACCTGCTCGGTCGCGGTTCGCCGAACCCCAGATACCAGAAGTGGATAACCACCTACGGCGGCGAGGAGTTCGACGCCGAGGTCCGCGACGTGATCGCGGTCACCGACAAGCTCGGCCCCGAGCTGTCGGCGGCCGAGCGCCTGCGCGTGCACCGGCACTTCCGCGCGACCAGCCGGTACGAGTGGATGTTCTGGGACATGGGCTACCGCAAGGAGACCTGGCCGGTCTGAGGGATACCGCCGGGCTCGCGGACCCTAGCGCACGGTCAGCGTGATGTCGGTCCCGGCCAGTGCCTTGCTGACCGGGCAGGTGCTCTTGGCCTCCTGCGCGATCCTGGAGAAGTCCTCGGCGCTGACGCCGCTGGCCGACCCGCTCACCGACAGCGCGATGCCGGTGATCCTGAAACCGCCCGCCGGGTCCGGCCCGAGCGTCACGTCCGCGCCGACCTCGAGCGACTGCCCGGTGCCGCCCGCCGCGCCGAGCAGGGCCGAGAACTGCATCGCGAAGCAGGCGCTGTGCGCGGCGGCGATCAGCTCCTCCGGACTGGTCGTGCCCCCGGCGTCGTCGGCCACTCGCTTGGGGAAGCTGACCTCGTAGCTGCCGACCCCGGAACTGGCCAGCGTCACGGTGCCGCTGCCGTCGTTGAGGCCGCCGGTCCAGGTCGTGTGCGCGGTGCGGGTAGGCATGCGTCTCCCTTGCTGGTGCTGCCGGCGCTGGTGCTGCCGGACCTGTCCCGGTCTGCCCGGGTGTCAACTCCTACCCTGCCACCGCGGCGCTAGCCGGGCGCGAGTTTCGTGTGGTCCCAGGAGATGACGCGGCTCGGCTCGACCACGTACCCGCACCGCTTGCGCGCCGCGTGCTCGGCGTACCGGTCGAGCGTGCCCGGGTCGGCGCCGGCCGTCGTGCCGCCGACGACCGCGGTGATCCTCCTGCCGATCTCGGCGATCGCCGCCGGGTCGTCGATCCGCCTGGCGATGCCCTGGACCAGCACGCCGCGCAGGTCGAAGTACTCCTCGCCGTCCTCGACGAGGCAGGAGATCCGCGGGTCCCGCTCCAGGTTGAGCGCCTTCTGCGACCTGCGGTAGGTCCAGAACGCGATCTGGCCGCCGGTCAGCACGTAGTACATGGTGACCAGGTGCGGGAAGCCGTCGCGGCCGTTGGTGGCGAGGTGGACCTTACGGCCGGCCGCGAGCAGGTTCGCGGTCTGTTCCGGTGTCATCGTGACCTGGTCGCGCTGCTTCATCGCGCGCCGCCGAACCCGATGGTCTCCTCGGCCAGCTTCAGCGTGTCCTCGCAGGCGAACCCCGCGGCCCTCGGGTCGGCGCTCGGGTCCGCGAACGCGGGCCCGACCGCGGCCGCGACCGAGTCGAGCGTCCACATCCCGTCCGGCGAGCCGTGTTCTGCGGCGTGGAACACGGTCCGCATCCGCGGCGGCTCGAGCACCGCCGCCACGCCTCCGTAGACCACGAACACCTCGCCGTTGATGCCGGACGCGGCCGGGCCCGCCAGGTAGGTGACCAGCGGGGCGACGTGCTCGGGCGCCAGCGGGTCCACGGTCCCGGCCGGCGCGGCCCCCATCAGGTCCGCGGTCATGTCGGTCCTGGCACGGGGGCAGATCGCGTTCGCCCGGACGCCGTACCGCGCGCAACTGCGTGCCGTGGTGACCGTGAGCGCGGTGATGCCGGCCTTCGCCGCCGCGTAGTTCGGCTGCCCTGGCGACCCGAGCAGGAACGCCTCCGACGAGGTGTTGACGATCCGCGCGTAGACCGGGCCGCCCGCCCGCTTGCTCTGCTCCCGCCAGTAGCCGGTCGCCAGCCGCGTAGTGATGAAGTGGCCGCGCAGGTGCACCCGCAGCACGAGGTCCCACTCCTGCGCCGACATCGTGAAGACCATCCGGTCGCGGAGCACGCCGGCGTTGTTGACCACGATGTCGAGCCCGCCGAACGAGCCCAGGGCGGCCGCCAGCATCGCCTCGCCGGCCGCCCAGTCACCGACGTCGCCCTCGCGGACGACCGCCCGCCCGCCCGCGGCGGTGATCTCCTCGGCGACCGCGTGCACCGCGTCCCCCGGCAGGTCGTTCAGCACCACCCCGGCGCCCGCCGCCGCCAGGGCGATCGCCTCCGCCCGGCCGAGGCCGTGGCCGGCCCCCGTCACGATTGCCGTCCTGCCGTCCAGAGTCAGCCCGTCGGCCATGTTGACCTATCTCCTCTTTTCGCCGGTCGCGTTTTCGCCTGTCGCGTTTTGGCCTGTCGCGCGGCTGCCGGCGCGGCGACCGGCGCTTTCGCGCTCAGTAACCGGGTCCGGACAGGATCCCGCCGTCGGCCACGAACTCGCTGCCGGTGCAGTACGACGACTCGTCCGAGGCCAGGAACGCGACCAGTCGCGAGACCTCGATCGACTGGCCGAACCTGCCGAGCGGCAGCGCCTTGAGATACCGTTCGCCGCGCTCGGGGTCCATCGTCTCCGCGTTCTCGAGCACCATCCGGGTGAGGATCCCGCCCGGGTGCACCGAGTTGACCCTGATGCCGAACCGGCCGAGTTCCTGCGCCGCCGCGTTGGTCATGCCGCGGACCGCGAACTTGCTCGCCGTGTAGGCCGAGCAGCCGGCCGCGCCGGTCAGTCCCTCGATCGAGGAGATGTTCACGATCGACCCGCCGCCGGCCGCCTTCATCGGCTCGACCACGGACTTCATGCCCAGCCAGCAGCCGACCGCGTTGACGTCAAGTATCCGGCGGAACTCGGCCAGCGGCATCTCGCCGATCGAGCCGAACGCCAGCACCCCGGCATTGTTGACGCAGATGTCGAGCCTGCCGAAGGTCTCGACGGCCAGGCCGACCGCGGCGGTCCAGTCCTCCTCGCTGGTCACATCGTGGTGTACGTACCGGCAGGCGCCGGGGCCGAGCTTGCCGGCGACGGCCTGCCCCCGCTCGTCGAGCATTTCGCCGAAGACGACCTTCGCGCCCTCGGCGGCGAAGTGCCGCACGTGCGACTTGCCCATGCCCCTGGCGCCGCCCGTGATCAGCGCGACCTTGCCGTCGAGTCGGCCCATGCTGTGCGCTCCTGGGGTCCGAGTGCAGTGTCCGCGGAGATCCCGGTTCCAACCCGGGTCCAGGTGACCAAACGCTTGCTTGGCTGGACGTTGCTGCTTGGAGGATAACAGCGCCGCCCCGGCGTGTCC
>DASPZH010000405.1:0-4688 GCA_035636335.1 Streptosporangiaceae bacterium | reverse complement strand
GAGCAGGTCATCCGGGCCGCCCACGCCGGTGTCCACGAGCAGCGCGCCGCCGGGATGCGTAACCACGAACCCGTGCACCGGCCACTCGCTGCCGCCGGCCACCTGCAACCGCGCTAGCTGCAACCGCTTGATCTCCAGCATTGACCGCCCGCCGCCCTCAGCTCGCTCCGCCGGATCACCCGCCTCTGGCAGTTTTTCATGATCGCCGGCATTCTCGCGGCATCTGGGCCGATCCGCCATGCTCAGGCCGGCGAGTCGCCGCTCGGCTCACAGCCGGTCAAGTGCGGCCAGTATGCGCCGCTCGGAGACCGGGATCGCGGCGCCGACCGGCTGGGCGAACAGGCTGACCCGCAGCTCTTCGAGCATCCACTTGACGGCCCTGACATCCTCGCGGCAGCGCGCCCCCGGGCCGAGGTATCCGAGCAGCTTCTCGTACTCCTCGCTCACCCGGTGCACCACCTCCATCCGGTCGGCGTCGCGGCCGACGTCGGCGGGCGCCCGGTCCAGCCGGTGCTCGATCGCGCGCAGGTAGCGGACCAGGTCGGCCAGGCGCCCGGCGCCGGTCTCGGCGACGAAGCCCGGATAGACCAGACCCGCGAGCTGCGCGCGCATGTCGGCGACGGCGGCGGTGAATACGGGGCTCCTGGCCCGGTCAAGCGCCGCCTCGACGACGTGCGCCTCGCCGAGTATCCGCGCGACCGCGCTGACCACGTCGGCGGTGCCCGGCCTGAGCTGCGACCTGGCCTGCTCGAGCAGCGCGGCGAACGCCTTCGCGTCCCACGCCGGGCCGTCGGCCCGGGCGATGATCTCGTCGGCGGCGCACGCCGCGCAGTCGTCGAGCAGCGCGGCCGCGCTGGCGTACGGGTGCCGGCTCATCGCCAGTTTCGCGTTGGTCGGCAGCCGGCTGGCGACGGCACGCGCGCCGCTGTGCACCTGGAACAACAGCAGGCGCCGGTTGCCCGCCGCCATCGCGAGCTCGGCCTCGGCCCGCGTCTCGTAGAGCCGGATGTCGACCGCGTCCCCCGCGTCGGCCAGCGCGGGGTACGCCCTGACCTGCCCGTGCGCGAACACGCGCGGCAGCGACTCGAAGTCCCACGACGTGATCCCGGTCCTGGTGAGGTCGCCCGCGGCGGCCGCGAGCCGCTCGGCCAGCCTGGGCCGCAGCTCAGCCCGCAGGTCGGCCAGGTCCTTGCCGCTGGCGACGACCTCGCCGTCGTCGACGACACGGAACGTGAGCCGCAGATGCGGCGGGAGCCTGGACAGGTCCCACGCGTCGGGCGGGATCGTGACGCCCCCGATCCGGCCAAGCTCGGCCCCGAGCGCGTCAAGCAGGTCACCGCCTGCCGGGTCCAGCCGCGTCAGCACGTCGCGTGCCACGTCAGGCGCGGGCACGAACCTGGTCCTGAGCTGCTTGGGCAGCGTCCGGATCAGCTCGGTGACGAGCTCTTCCCGCAGCCCGGGCACCTGCCAGGAGAACTCCTCGCCGCTGACCTGGTTCAGCCCGGCGAGCGGGATGTCGGCCGCGATCCCGTCGCCGGGCTCGCCGGGAGCAAAGTCGTAGGACAGCGCCAGCCCGCCCCACGTACTGGGGTAGTCGTCCGCGCTGACCTGCCCCGCGGCCGGCCCGGCCAGGTCGGCCGGCGTCAGCGTCAGCAGATCGGGCTCGGTCTGCCTGGCCTGCTTCCACCAGGAGTCGAAGTGCCTGGCCGAGGTGACTTCGGCGGGGATGCGCCGGTCATAGAAGTCGAACAACGCGGCATCGTCGGCGACGATGCCGCGCCTGCGCGCCCTTCGTTCCAGCTCCTCCGCCTCAGCCAGCAAGTCGCGGTTGCGGTGGAAGAACCTGTGGTGCGTCTGCCAGTCGCCCTCAACGAGCGCGTGCCGCACGAACAGCTCGCGGGCCAGCACCGGGTCGATCTGGCTGAGCGTGACCGGCCGCCCTGCCACCAGCGGCAAGCCGTACAGGCTCACCCGCTCGGCCGCCATCGCCGCGCCGCGCCCGCCGTCCCAGTGCGGCTCGCTGTAGGTGCGCTTGACCAGGTGCGCGGCCAGCGGCTCGGCCCACTCCGGCTCGATCCGCGCCGCCACGCGCGCCCACAGCCGGGAGGTCTCGACAAGCTCGGCGGCCACGACCCATTGCGGCGGCCTCCTCGCCAGCACCGAGTCGGGGAATATGGCGAAACGAGACCCCCGGGCGCCGGTGAACTCGGCAGGCCCGCGCCGCTTCTGGCCGGACGGCCGGGCCGGGCTGCCCTGCATGCCGACGTGGGACAGCAATCCGGCCAGCAGCGACTGGTGGACGCCGTCGGCGAGCCCGCTTGGTATCCGCCGCTCGACGTCGGCACCCGGCTTGGCGGCAAGCTGCGCGACGTGGGCCGAGGGACCCGTCGATGCCGTGATCTTGACGGGGGATGCACCCACGGGCCGGGCCGGCGTGTCCGGCCCGGCCTCGACGCCGAGTTCCTTCGCGGCCTGCCTGAGCTGGCCATAGACGTCCTGCCACTCACGTACGCGCAGGTAGTGCAGGTACTCGCGGCGGCACATCCGGCGGAACGCCGACCCGGACAGCTCGCGCTGCTGCTCGCGCAGGTAGTCCCACAGGTTGACCAGCGAGAGGAAGTCAGAACCCGGCTCGGCGAACCGGCGGTGCTGTTCGTCGGCGGCGTCCCTGGCGTCCGCCGGGCGCTCCCTGGGGTCCTGGATCGACAGGGCCGCGGCGATGATCAGGACCTCGCGGGCGCAGCCGTTGCGGCCCGACTCGATGATCATCCGGCCGAGACGCGGGTCGACCGGCAGCCTGGCCAGCTTCCTGCCGATCTCGGTGAGCCGCTTGGCTTCCTTGCCGTCCGGCGAGACCGCGCCGAGTTCGGCCAGCAGGCGCACGCCGTCGGAGACCTGACGCGAGTCTGGCGGATCGATGAACGGGAACCCGGCGACCTCGCCGAGGTCCAGCGCGGCCATCTGCAGGATCACCGAGGCCAGGTTCGTGCGCAGGATCTCCGGGTCGGTGAACTCCGGGCGCGCGGCGAAGTCCTCCTCGCTGTACAACCTGATGCACACGCCGTCGCTAGTGCGCCCGCAGCGGCCCTTGCGCTGGTTCGCCGAGGCTTGCGAGATCGCCTCGATCGGCAGCCGCTGCACCTTGGTCCGGTTGCTGTACCGGGAGATCCGCGCCGTGCCCGCGTCGATCACGTACTTGATCCCCGGCACGGTCAGCGACGTCTCCGCGACGTTGGTGGCCAGAACCACACGGCGCCCCGCATGCCGCTCACTCTGCCTGCCCCTTTCGCCTCCGGCAAACACACGGTGCTGCTCGGCCGCCGACAGCCGGGCGTAGAGGGGAACGACCTCGAGATCGGCGTACGACCCGCCGGCCAGCGCGTCGGCGGTATCGCGGATCTCCCGTTCGCCGCTGAGGAACACCAGGATGTCGCCCGGGCCCTCCGCCCGCAGTTCGTCGACCGCGTCGCAGATGCCCTGCACCTGGTCGCGCGGCTCGGCGGGGACGGCGCCGTTGGCCACGGCTTCGTCGACGGCGGGGCCGAGCGGCCGGTAGCGCACCTGCACGGGGTAGGTGCGCCCGGACACCTCGATGACCGGCGCCTGGCTGAAGTGCTCGCTGAACCGCTGCGGGTCGATGGTGGCCGAAGTGATGATCACCTTGAGGTCGGGGCGGCTCGGCAGCAGCCGGTGCAGGTAGCCGAGGATGAAGTCGATGTTCAGGCTGCGCTCGTGCGCCTCGTCGATGATCAGCGTGTCGTAGCGCAGCAACCGGCGGTCGCGGCGCAGCTCGGTCAGCAAGATGCCGTCGGTCATGAGCTTGACCAGCGTGCCGTCGCTCGACGTGTCGGTGAAACGCACCTTGTAACCGACGGTGCTGGCCCGTGGGGGCGACCCCCCGGAACCCCCCGCGGTGCCCAGCTCAGTCCCCAGTTCCTCGGCGATCCGCTCGGCGACGGTTCTCGCGGCCAGCCTGCGCGGCTGGGTGTGGCCGATCTGGCCGACCACGCCGCGGCCGAGCTCCAGGCAGATCTTCGGGATCTGGGTGGTCTTCCCCGACCCGGTCTCCCCCGCGACAATCACCACCTGGTGCTCGCGGATCGCCGCGGCGATCACGTCCTTGCGCTGGCTGACCGGAAGCTCGGCCGGGTAGCCGATCACGGGAACGGAGAGCCTGCGAGCCTCGATCCGCGCCGCCGCGGCCTCGATGTCCGCGTGCGCCTGGCCCAGCGCCCGCTCGCGCGCCGGCCGGTCGCGCAGCGCGGCGGCCCGGTCGAGCTGCCGTGCGAGCCGGTGCCGGTCGCGGCACATCAGCTCGGGCAGCCGCGCGCGCAGGTCGGCGGGCGTGGGCGTCAAGGCGGCAGCCTCCAGGGCGGCGGGATGGGTCCAGACCAGGATCGCGGTCGGGCCCACCGATCCCTAACGCTTTTCTGGCTCGCTGGCTTCCGGCCAGGGCGCGGCTCTACGAGACCGACTTGCCTCAGCCAGCCGCGCCTCAGCCCAGCCGCGCCTCCTGCCGCAGCAACCCGGCCAGCTCGCCAGGACCCGGCGCAGCGCCCGCCGCATGGCCGTCGAGGCCGCGGGCAGCGAACCAGTTCACCACGTTGGCCGCGTCCCGGTCGAGGAACTCGGCGCCGCGCGGGTGCGCGATCACGTCGATCACCTGCGGCAGGTCGATCAGGACGAGC
>DASPZH010000404.1:0-1560 GCA_035636335.1 Streptosporangiaceae bacterium | reverse complement strand
GGTATCCAGCTGCCCGAGGTCGAACGGCGCGTCGAGTGGCCGGAGTTGTTCTCGATGGCCCGCACCGCGGAGGGCGTCGGGTTCGACTCGCTCTGGTTTGGCGACCACTTGCTCTACGACCTGCCCGGCGGCGTCACGCGGGGACCGTGGGAGGCGTGGACCGCGCTTGCCGCGCTTGCCGCCGCTACCGAGCGTGTCGAGCTTGGACCACTCGTCGCGTCGACGAGCTTTCATGCGCCGGCGATGCTTGCCAAACAGGCGGCGACCGTCGACGCCATCTCGGGCGGCCGGCTGATCCTCGGCCTCGGCGCGGGCTGGAACGAACGGGAGTACCGGGCGTTCGGTTTCCCGTACGACCATCGGGTCTCCCGGTACGAGGAGGCGTTCACCATCATTCGCGGCTTGCTGCGGGGCGGGCGTGTCGACTTTGACGGCGCCTACTACCGGGTCGAGGACTGCGTTCTCGACCCAGGGCCGGCGCGGCCGGGCGGCCCGCCTCTGATGCTCGGCTCAACCAGCCCGCGCATGATGCGCATCGGGCTGCCCCATGTCGACGCGTGGAATGTCTGGTGGAGCGACTACGGCAACACCCCCGACGGGTTCGCCGCCGTCCGCGAGCGCGTCGATGAGGCGGCCGCGCAGGCCGGGCGCAGGCCGGGCGAGGTCACCGCCACCGCGGCGGTACTGGTCAGCCTGCCCGGTGGAACCGGGCGGCTCGTGGGCGACGTAGATAACGGTCCTATCAGGCCGGTCCAGGGATCGCCCGCTGACATCAGCGACCACCTCGAGGCGATGGCCAGCGCCGGCGCCACGCACCTTCAACTTGTGGTGGACCCGATCACAATGGGGTCCATAGAGATGCTCGGCGAAGTGCTCGCCACGCTGGACCGTGACTGAGAAATGCCCATGCCATCCTCAACCCGTGTGAACCTCGTCGCAGACTCTCGGCCGTCTAGCCTTTCTCATGCCCGGTGCCGGTGCAGGACCTCGACGGTGCCTTTCGCGCCGTCGACTCTGATCCGGTCGCCGCTGTGCAGTTGCATCGTCGCGTTGCCGCAGCCGACGACGGCGGGGATGCCGAGTTCGCGGGCCACGATCGCGGTATGGGACAACGGCGCGCCGACGTCGGTAACTACCGCGGCCGCCCGCGGGAAGATCGGTGTCCAGCCGATGTTGGTCACGGTGGTTACCAGGATCTCGCCGTCGCCGAGCTGGCCGGCGTCTTCGACTCGGCTGATCACCCGCGCCACGCCTTCGGCTACGCCGGATGCCCCGGCAAGTCCGGTGACGGTGTCGTCCGTTGGCGTGATCGTGCCGCGTTCGTCGTAGTAGTCGGCGCGCCTGTTCGGGTCGGCGGCCCAGCGCACGGGGTCGAACCGGCCGCGGATCAGCGCGGGGTAGGGCGGCAGCGCACAGTACCTCTCGTATGTTGCCTTGCGGCCGGGCACTGCCGACAGCGGCGACTCGTCACGACGGAGCACATCGAGTATCTCGGGCCGGCTGAGGAAGAACAGGTCGTCGCCGTGGCCGGTCAGCTCACCGGCGCGCAGCAGCCACGCG
>DASPZH010000403.1:0-9853 GCA_035636335.1 Streptosporangiaceae bacterium | reverse complement strand
GACGCTGATCCTGGGGCCGGAGTGCGAGGCTGGCTTGCCGACCTCGACGCCGTGGGAGTTCAGCGCCGACACCCCGGGATAACCGAAGAACGTGCAGGTCGAGTGGCCGATGTTGCTGAGCTGGAACTGGAAGTAGGCATGGCCGGCCGAGTGGTCGGCGGGCAGGCCGTACCAGACGCGGGTGTTGGCGGCCACGCAGGCGGCCGTGGCCGGCTGGCTGGTGTGGCCGGCCGCGGCCGTCGTTGCCGACGAGGCCAGGGCCGCTGCCGGAAGCAGGATGGCCGCGCTGGCCAGGCCTGCTCCGGCGGCCAGTCGCCGGCTCAGTCGTGCGGTTAGCTTCATGACGTGCTCCTTGCCGAATGTTTGTGAGTCACTGCACTCTTTGGACGCCGTTGGCCGTAATTCGGTTGTGCGAGAATCGCCACCATGGTCAGGTTCTGCGAGGAGATGCGGACGTCGATCGCCGACCGGCTGGTCGAGCCGCGGGTCGGCCTGGACTATGCGCCCTGATTAGGGATATATGTGGTTCATTGGTCAATGACGGTGACAACGGCTGGGCGATAACGGCAAGGTTGGGGCATGGCGGGCTTCGGCGACCTGGATGTGATGCAACGAGGGCGCAGGCTGGCCGTCGGTGCCGTGATGCTCGTGCTCGGCGGCGTGGTGGGCTACGCGCTGCCGAAGAGCGACGCCTCGCCGAGTTCGCAGACCGGCGAGGTGGTGTCCGTCGGCAACACCACCCAGAACGCGGGCTTGCGCTTCACGTTCAATCCCGACAAGGGGAGTACCGAGAAGTTCCTCCTGCAGGAGGCCACCCCGTGGCAGGACACGCGATCCGGTCACTGGCGCTCCAAGGGCCTGCCGCCGTGCCTGGTCCCCGGGTCAACCGTCCCGGCGAAGGCCACGCTCGGCGTCGTCACGGCGGCCGCGGTCGGTTCGGCGCCTGGCCGCCGGATCGTCGTCTGGGTCGAGTGCGGCACCTGACCGGACCTGCGGATACCGGCCGGTAAATTTTGACAGGTGCAACGGAACCTGGCCGGTATCGTCGCCCGCGTGAATGGCCGGGCTGGCCGCGATGCTGGCCGGGCGATCGGAGGAGCGGGTGAAGTACCAGCTTTCGCGGTTCATCATCGGTCCCGCCCTGCACCTGCTGGCCAGGACCGAGATCGTCGGCACGGAGAACGTGCCAGTCTCGGGCGGGGCGATCCTGGCCTCGAACCACCTGTCCGTGCTCGACTCGTTCTACCTGCCGCTGATGCTCGACCGCCCGGTCACGTTCGCGGCCAAGTCGGAGTACTTCACCAGCAAGCGTCCCACGGACCGCATCGTGGGCGCCTACCTGCGCGCCACCAAGCAGCTTTCGGTGGACCGGGCCGGCGCGCGGGCGGCGCAGGAGATGCTGGATGCCGCCCTGGCCCTGCTGCGCGACGGCGCCGTGTTCGGGATCTATCCGGAGGGCACGAGGTCGCCGGACGGGCGGCTGTACCGTGGCCGGACCGGCATCGGCTGGCTCGCGCTGCATGCCAGGGTTCCCGTGATCCCGGTCGCGATGATCGGCACCGAGCGGATACTGCCGCCCGGGCAGCGGGTCCCCAGGCCGGGCCGGATCCGGATCAGGGTTGGCCGGCCGCTGCTGTTCGAGGAGTACGCGGACCAGCCCGCCGGTGCCAGGCAGCGGCGGGATGTCACCGACAAGGTGATGGCGGCGATCGGCGAGTTGTCCGGACAGGAGTTCGCGCCGATGTACGCGTCGGTACGCAAGGAGCAGATCGCCGCCGACGGCGCGGGCCGCGGCGACCGGCGGGACCGGGATCCGGCTTAGAGACAGACACGCCTTACTCGGCGTGCTGCCACCCCGGCCCATCGATATCGGTCGAGTCGGCCGGGTTCCAGGTGTAGATCGGCCGGTTGCCGGAGTCCGGGGTCTGCTGGCCGGAGTCGGCCCACTGCCCCGCGCCGGCCTGCGGCTGCGGCCCGGGGTCGGCCCGACGATCGCGTCCTGACCCGCCCTGCGCCGCCGGCCGCGTTTCGGAGTCGATGATCGAGCCGGGCGCCGATGACGCGGTCGCAGACCGCGACTGCCACGCCGACTCGGCCGGACCCGACCTGCCCGAGGCGGTCGCGCCGCCCAGTCGCCCGATGGTACGGCCGCCCGCCGCGTGCGGGCCTCGCACGGCCGTCCAGGGCAGTTCGCTCGTCGGCTGCGGTGCTGGCTCCCACGGCGGTGAACCCGACACCGGGGCGTGCCGCAGCGTCGACGGCATGCCGGCCGGCCGGAGCGCGGTCTCGGCACCGGTCGTGGCCCCGTGCTGGCCGGCGGCCCCGGCCGGGGGCATGGCGGCGCTGGTCGGCTCGGCCTGGCCGGGGGGCACTTGGGTAGCCGCCGAGCCGAACGGCGCGGGCAGCATCTGGCGGGTGGCGAAGGCCGACGCGAGCGTCGACTGACCGGTCAGCCCCGGCCTCGGCTGGAACCGCGGGCTCGTCGACCAGGCCGAGCCGGCCAGCGGGTCGGGCGGCCTGGCGTGCTGCGGCCCGAAGAGCTCGAGCAGCGGGTCGGCGGGCATGCCGTGGTCGGCCCGCGCACGGCCCCGGCTGTCACGCTCGGCCGTGGGCTGGGTCGCCGACCGCTCCCGCCGCCTGGCCACGCGGCCGTACCAGGTGATCAGGACGAGCAGCGCGGCGAGCGCTCCCGCCGAGATCGCCCCGTCCATCATCAGGTCGCTCTCGATGATCGACGTCGAGGTCCGCACGGGCGGCATGACCGGCTGACGCCTCGGCAGCGCGCCGAGCGAGGCGGGCCTGGCGCCCGGCGGCGACATGGCGGCCGCCCGGGCCACCGCCTTCTGCGCGTCGAGGGTGCCGTAGCCGGAGCCGTCGGCCACGCCGTTGCGCGGCTGGTACACGGTGCCCTGCGCCATGGCCGTCATGACCTGCGCGGCGGTCAGGTTCGGGTACTGCGACCTGACCAGGGCGGCGATGCCGGCCGCGGTCGCGCTCGCCGCCCAGGTGCTGTGCATCGTCTGGTATCCGCCCGGCGACGCCGCGTCGACCCCGTCGCCGGCCGCGGTCAGGGCGACATAGGCGCGCCGGCAGCTATACGGAGCCTTGACGAAGTTACTGCCGAACGAGCCGACCGCGATGACGCCCGGGTAGGCGGCCGGGTAGTTGGGCGCGTCGCCGGCCCGCGCGTTGTCGCCGGCCGGAGCGACCAGGACGACGTTGTGGCTGACCGCGTAGGCGATCGCGGACCGCTCGGCCGCGCTGCCGCCGGCCAGGGCGCTCAGGTCACCCCAGTCTCCGATGCCGGGCAGCCCGGGGTCGGCGGGCAGTTCGATCACCGACGCCTTGTGCTCCACGGCGTACCTGATCCCGTCGGCGATGTCGGCGGGCAGCCGGGAGGTGACGCGAGTGCTCGACCAGAGCGGGTCGCCGGGGCTCAGGGTGACCCGGACGGCCAGGATCCTGGCCCCGGGGGCGATGCCGTAGATGCCGTCGGCGCGGGTGCCCGAAGCCGACTTCGGCCCGTGCCCGTGCCCGGCGATCAGGCTGGCCAGGCCGGTGCCGATCACGCCGTAGTGCGGGCCTCCGGCGATCCGTCCAGACCTGGTGAAGTCGGGCCCGGCGACAACACGGCCCGTCAGGTCGGGCTGGCTGGCGTCCACGCCGTCCGCGAGCACCGCGACGGTCACGCCCGCGCCCTGGCTACCGCGCCACGCCTGGGTCACGTGCAGCTTGGACAGCCACCACTCGGCCTGGCGCCGCGAGTCCGCGTGGGCGGGCAGTGGCGCACAGACGAGCAGGGCCACAAGGACGATCGGCGCCGATGACAGGCCGATCACGGCTGCGGCCCGGACGAGCCGGGTGAGGCGCCGCGGTCGTCGCGCGAGAGGTCGCCGGCAGAGTCTCAGCGGCACGATGTCGTGGCCTTCCGTCTACGTAACTCGCATTCTGCCACGTCTGATCTCTTTCATCCGGCCTCTCGCCGCAGATAGCGGCGTAAGTGCCGGCAGTACGTGATCAGGCCGGCACGTCCGCCGCGATCCGCACTCGCGCTCCCGGCGGCAGCGAGAGCCGCTCGGCCGCGTTGCCGCTGCTGACGGCCAGCGAGATCAGCCCGGCGCTGTCGGTGAACGCGATCAGCACGCCGGGCGCGGCCGAGCCGAAGGTCTCCAGGTACGGCGCGGTCAGCTCGCGCCGGTTGCACCGGATGATCAGCGACGACCCGATCGCGATGCCCAGGTCGGCCGCGGCCGCGGACGGGATCGAAAGCTGCACGTTGCCGAACCTGTCGACCGACAGCACCTCGCCCTCGGCCTCCCGGTCGAGCATCCGGCTGGTCGGCGTGGCCAGCAGCACCAGGTCGGCCAGGTCGACCTGAACGCCGGCGTCGGTCAGGCTGATGCCGGTGACCAGGTGCGAGGCGACCGGCATGAAGATGTCGCGGCCGTGGAAGGTCGGCGCGACCGGATGGTTCCACAGCGCCTCGTTGGTCAGCAGCACGGCGCGCGTCGGGCCGCCGAGCGCGTTGGCCGCCCAGGACAGCAGGCCGTTGTCCGGGCCGACCAGGATCCCGCCCTTGGCCTCCACGGCGATCGCACGGCGCTTGGTGCCGACACCGGGGTCGACGACGGCGACGTGCACTGACGGGGGCATGGCCGGCACGGTCTGCGCGAGCACGGCCGCGCCGCGGCGCACGTCGCCGGGCGGGACCAGATGCGTGATATCGATGATCCTGGTGGCGGGCGCGATCCGCGCGGCCACGCCGTGGCAGGCGGCAACGAAACCATCCTCAAGTCCGAAATCGGTCAGGAAGGTAAGGCAGCTCAGCGAGGTCACAAATTGTGAGCGTACGTGTCCGGATCGTCCGAGCGCTAGGTCGCCCCTGCCCGACGCCGGCGGCGCAGGTCACTTACGATGAGCGAGGGGGGAGAAGGGCCGGAGTCCGGTGGAGCCGCTGACCGAGCTTGAGATGCGCATTCTGGCCTTCGAGCGGAGTTGGTGGCGGTCGCCGGGCGCCAAGGAGCGCGAGATTCTGGGCGCGTTCGGGATGAGCCCGACCAGGTACTACCAGCTTCTGAATGAGCTGATCGACCGGCCGGCGGCGGCGCAGTTCGACCCGGCGCTGGTCGCCAGGCTGCGTCGGCGGCGGGCGGACAGGAACAGGTTGCGCTCGGGTCGCGATTCCTGACGGGAAACCAGAAAACTATGGGGAAAACTTCTGGCCTTAACAGCTCCCACGACGGGCTCACACCAGCAAGGCCGATCGATCCCGCCGAGGCCGCCAGCCTCCCCGTCCCGGCGACCGCGGACGGCCGGGCCGGACTGGCCGCCCTGCTCGCCACCCCGGCCAGGGCGCTGATCGCGGTCGACTTCGACGGCACGCTGGCGCCGATCGTCGCCGACCCCGCGCAGGCGCGGGCGCTGCCCGCCGCGGTCGACGCGCTGCGCGCGCTGACGTCGCTGGTCGGCACCCTGGCCGTGCTGACCGGCCGGCCCGCGCTCACGGCCGTCGAGTACGGCTCGCTCGACAAGCTGCCCGGCATCGTCGTGCTCGGGCACTACGGCAGGCAGCGCTGGAGCGGCGGCGAGCTCTGCTCGCCGCCGCCGCCACCCGGGCTCGCCGTCGCGCGGGAAAAGCTGCCCGGCGTGCTCGCGGCCGCTGCGGCAGCCGAGGGGACGCGGGTCGAGGACAAGTCCGACGCGCTGGCCGTGCACACGCGAAGCGCGGCCGACCCGGCGGCGGCGCTCGAGCGGGTCCGCGCACCGCTGCTGAAGCTGGCGGCGGAGACCGGGTTGCGCGCCGAACCGGGGCGCCTCGTGATCGAGCTGCGGCCGCCCGGCGCGGACAAGGGGCGGGCGCTGGAAGACCTGGCCGGGGAGCGCGCCGCGGCCGCGGTCTTGTTCTGCGGAGACGACCTCGGCGACCGGCCGGCCTTCGCCGCGGTGCGGCGGATGCGGGCCGCCGGCCGGCCCGGGCTGGCGGTGTGCAGCCGTTCGGCCGAGGCGCCGGAGCTGGCGGCCGAGGCCGACCTGGTCGTGGCGGGTCCGCAGGGCGTGGCCGGGCTGCTCGCCGCGCTGGCCGCCGAGATCGCGCGGCGGGCGGCTGAGCCCGGTCGCTAGCCGCCCCCGTCCAGCGCGGCAAGCTGGTCGGCGAACCAGGCCGCCGGGGGAACCGCGCTCCCGGCCGCCGCCAGCGACCGGCACCTGCGAGCTCGTTCCGCATCAGACATGATCAGCGCCTGGTGCAGTGCCGCCGCGGTGCCGCTGACGTCGAACGGGTTCACGAGCAGCGCGTGCTCGCCGAGTTCATCGGCCGCGCCCGCCTCGCGGGACAGCACGAGCGCGCACCCCCGGCCGGACACGATCGGCCCCTCCTTGGCGACCAGGTTCATCCCGTCCCTGACCGGGTTCACCAGCAGCACGTCGGCCAGCCGGTAGCCGGCCAGCGACCGCGGGTAGTCGTCGTCGGCGCTCAGCATGATCGGCGTCCAGTCCGGCGAGCCGAACTCGTCGTCGATCGCGCCCGCGAGCCGCTGCACGCTGGCCGCGTACTCGCGGTACTCGGGCAGGTCGTGCCGGGACGGGTAGGCCAGCGCGAGCAGCATCACCTTCCCGCGCCACTCCGGGCGCGTCAGCAGCAGTTCCCGGTAGGCGGCCAGGCCCCTGACGATGTTCTTGGACAGCTCGGTGCGGTCCACGCGCACGATCAGCTTGCGGTCGCCGACCACCTCGGCCAGCGCGGCCATCCTGGACTCGACGTCCTGCTCGGCGGCCCGGCCGACGAGTGCCGGCCCGTCGACCCCGAGCGGGTGCACGCCGATCCCGGTCACGTGCCCCCGGTGGCTGACCCGCCGGCCCGTGGCGTCGACGGTCGCGCCGAGCACCCGGTCGCAGCAGTCGGCGAACGCGTCCGCCCAGCGCGCGCACAAGAACCCGGCGTGGTCGGCGCCGAGTATCCCGTCGAGGACCTCGGCCGCGACCGCGTCCGGTAGCAGCCTGTAGTACTCGACCGGCGCCCACGGGGTGTGCGAGAAGTGCGCGATCCTGATCCCCGGCCGCAGTTCGGCGAGCATGCGCGGGGCGAGCGTCAGGTGGTAGTCCTGGATGACCGCGCGGACGTCGGCGCCGGCGCTGGCGCCGGTGCCGGCGTCGGCAAGGGCACGGGCGAAGGTCATGTTGTAGTCGCGGTAGGCCTGCCAGTCGCGGCGGAACGCGATCCCGAACTGCGGCTGGTTCGGCGTGTCGTAGAGCATGTGGTGGACGAACCAGAGCACCGAGTTGGCCACCGTGTTGTAGGCCCGGTTGAAGGTCGCGGCCGGGATGTCGAGCATCCGGACGGCCGAGCCGCCCGCGCCGCCGTCCAGCCCGAGCATGCCGCCGGGAGCCAGGCGGGCCGCCGCCCGGTCGGCGTCGCTCAGCGCCGCGCAGACCCACAGCAGGTCCTCCTGGCTGGCCACCGAGGACAGGCCGGACACCACGCCGCCGCCGCCGCGCCTCATCGACAGCCGCCCGTCGTCGCCGCGGCTGAACGAGACCGGACCTCGATTGGACGCTACAAGGACCCGGCGCCCGGCAGTCGCATCACTCACCCGGCGAGGTTAACGCCGCACGTCGGCACCGCGCGTACCGGCCCCGGTGATCTTCGGCTGGCCCCGTGGCTCCCCGCCAGGAGGCCAGGACCAGGCCAGGACCGGCGGGGACATCGCGGCACGAGTCGGTTAGGATGACGGATTAACAACTTCATATTGCTCATCCAGAGGGGTGGAGGGAACGGCCCTGTGAAGCCCCGGCAACCATCTCGATGATCCACGCTCGGCCGCTCGTCACCGCGATCC
This sequence comes from Streptosporangiaceae bacterium, assembly GCA_035636335.1. Classification (GTDB taxonomy): domain Bacteria; phylum Actinomycetota; class Actinomycetes; order Streptosporangiales; family Streptosporangiaceae; genus Chersky-822. The sequence goes on along the minus strand of DASPZH010000403.1, from coordinate 2,018 downwards.
GCGGGCCCGGCCGGTGAGGCCATCGCGGGACTGGTGCCAACTCCGGCCTGCTGCCAACCGGCAGCGGGAGAGATGAGGAGAGGCCTCACACGTTATGACATCCGTCGCGACCAGCCCCGCCGTCCCCGCTTACTCCGCTAGCCCGCGCTTCGGCAACGCACGCGCGCTGACGTGCCGGGAGTGCGGCGCGAGCTTCGACCTCGGCGGCCAGCACGCCTGCGTGGAGTGCTTCGGCCCGCTCGAGGTCGGCTACGACCTGCCGCCCGTCACCAGGCAGCAGATCGAGGCCGGGCCGCCCAGCATCTGGCGGTACGCGAGCCTGCTGCCGGTCCGGCCGGACATTGCCGCGCGGCCGAACACCGAACCGGGCAGGACCCGGCTGGTCCTGGCCGACGGCCTGGCCGCCGCGCTCGGGATGCGCCGGCTGTGGGTTAAGGACGAGCGGTCCAACCCGACCCACTCGTTCAAGGACCGCGTGGTCGCGGTCGCGCTCGCCGCCGCCGTCGAGATGGGCTACCGCGTGCTCGCCTGCCCGTCGACGGGGAACCTGGCCAACGCGGTCGCGGCGGCCGCGGCCAGGGCCGGGATCGAGTCCGTCGTGCTCGTTCCGGCCAACCTGGAGCCGGAGAAGATCCTGGCCTCGGCCGTGTACGGCGGCCTGCTCGTCAAGGTGGAGGGCGGCTACGACGACGTCAACAGGCTCGCCTGCGAGCTTGCCGAGGAGCGCGAGGACTGGGCGTTCGTCAACGTGAACGTGCGCCCGTACTACGCGGAGGGCTCCAAGACGATCGGCTACGAGATCGCCGAGGACCTGGGCTGGCGGCTGCCCCGCCAGGTCGTGGTGCCGGTGGCCTCCGGTGCGCAGCTCGTGAAGATCGACAAGGCCTTCCGCGAGTTCGTCGAGCTCGGCCTGGTTCCTGACGCCGACGTGACCGTCTACGGTGCCCAGGCCAGCGGGTGCGCGCCGGTCTCGGCGGCCTTCGCGGCCGGGCATGACGTCGTGCAGCCGGTGCGGCCAGACACGATCGCGAAGTCACTGGCGATCGGCAACCCGGCCGACGGCCCCTACGTACTCGACGTGGTCCGCAGGACCGGCGGCACGGTAGCCGACGCGCCGGACGCGGAGATCGTCGACGCCATCGGGTTGCTCGCCGCGACCGAGGGGATCTTCGGCGAGACGGCGGTCGGGGTGACGATCGCCGTGCTGCGCAGGCTGCTCGCCGCCGGGCAGATCGACCCGGACGAGGAGACGGTGATCATCAACTCGGGCGACGGCCTGAAGACGCTCAACGCGGTCGCGGGCGTCGCGTCGGTCCCCGAGCCGATCAGGGCGACCATGGCCGAGTTCACCAGGGTCTACGAGGCGAGGCGCTGACCCGGCGCGGGCCCGGCGCGGGCCCGGCGCTGACCGGGAGCGGCGACCGGGAGCGGCGACCGGGAGCGGCGACCGGGGATGCCTGCCGCGGCTTCCCGCTGGAGCGCCGAACCCGGCCACGCGGGGAAACCGCGCGACAAACTCCGAACCGGCTTTAACTCATTGCGAGTATTCGGAGTGGCGGCTTTTCCTGGTCGCGCGGCGGCGGGTAATGATTTTGTCAATGAGCGCACCGCCGGCCGGTCAACTCGGGTCGGCGGGGAGGGGGCGGAACCCGGCAAGCCGGCGGCCGCCGATATCGCGCGCCGCGCCGCTGCCCCGGATAGCCAGGCGCCGTCGTGCCGGCCGGCGTGTCGAGCGGTCGGAACCGCGGGCGCCTGACGGAGCACCCGCCTATCCTTGGCATCTGACCTGCATGCGCCGACGGGACGCGAATAGGCCTCCGGTTGGACCGGATATTCTCGCTGAAACCCGCCCTAAATGACCGCCAGCCGCCCGCCGGCCGACCCTGCGGCGCGACCTGGATCTTGGACGGGTATCGCAGTACGCGGGACCTCGTGACCATGTAGTGTAATGTCCGGTCGCTGTCGGTACGGCGAGAACGGCAGGCAGAGCTTGCGCAGCACGTCCAGCCCGTTCCGCG
>DASPZH010000402.1:0-2856 GCA_035636335.1 Streptosporangiaceae bacterium | reverse complement strand
CAAGGTCAGATGCGCGTTCAGCGCCGAGGTCTTGGCGATCGAGTTCGCGACGCTCACCGAGTACTGGCCGATGGACAGCACCCTCACCCCGCCGACCAGGTTGCCGAGCAGCCCCTCCCACACCAGCAGGTACAGCAGCCCGACCGCGATCGCCCTGGTCGTCAGGACCGAGAGCATGACGAACAGCGCGTTGTAGGCCACCGAGGCGACCAGCGCGCCCGCCAGCAGTCCCAGCGTCAGCTTGGCGGCGAGCCCCGTGGCGATCGCGGCGGCGAGGAACTCGGGTATCGCGCCGAACACGATCGTCAGCGCCACCGCGGCGGTGAACTTGGAGAGCACGACGCAGGTCCGGCTGACCGGCGTGGCCAGCAGGTGGACGATGCTGCCGTCGTCGATCTCGGCGCCGAGCACGCTGGTCCCGATGATCAGCGCGGTCAGCGGCAGCACGACCGACAGCCCGAAGACGCCGAGGAACTCGGCCGGCCAGACCGGGCTGACGGCGACCGCCTTGAGCACCACGGTGATCAGCAGCAGCACGAGCGGCACCAGCATGAAAACGAGCGCCCGCCTGCGGCCTAGGGTGGCCCGCAGCGTGATCCGCAGCACCACCGGGTTCAGCGGCACCACCGGCTTCAGCGGCACCACCGGCTTCGGCAGAGTAGTCATCGACCTCACCGCTTCCTCGTCGTCACGTCGTCACCAGGTAGGAGAACACGCTCTCCAGCGACTCGTCTGAGGGCAGCACCTCGCGCAGCCTGATGTCGCCGTCCCGGCACAACCCGGCGAGTTCCCTGGAGAAGGCGCCGAAGTCGGACGTCCTGACCTGCAGGCCGCGCGGCGTCAGTTCCACGCCGGACACCGCCGGGCGCCCGATCAGCACGGCCCCGAGCGCCCGGTCCGCCGACGTCCTGACCAGGAACACGTGCGGCCTGTTCGTCATCAGCCGCCGGATCGCGCGGAAGTCACCAGATGCGGCCAGCCGGCCGCCCACGATCACCTGGATCGTGCCGGACATCCGCTCGACCTCTTCGAGTATGTGCGAGCTGAACAGGATCGTCCTGCCCTGGTGGGCCATCTGCTCGAGCCGGTCCATCATCTCGAGCCGCTGCCGCGGGTCCATGCCGTTGAATGGCTCGTCGAGCAGCAGCACTTGCGGGTCGTGCACCAGCGCGGCGGCGACCTTGATCCGCTGCCGCATCCCCTTGGAGTAGGTGGCGATCCGCCTGTCCTGCGCGGCGGCCATGTCCATGAGCCCGATCGCGCGCCGGGCGGCGGCGTCCGGGTCGGGCAGCCGGTGCAGGCGGGCGGTGGACCGGACGAAGTCCGCTCCGGTCAGGAACGCGTACACCGAGTCCCGCTCGGGCACCAGACCGAGCGTCGTGAAGATCTGCGGATTGCGCCAGCTCCGGTGCCCGCCGACGGTCAGCTCGCCGCGTGACGGAGCGAGGAAGCCGGCCATCAGGTTCAGCAGCGTGGTCTTGCCCGCCCCGTTCGGGCCGAGCAGGCCGGTGATGCCCGGGCCAATCGTCATCGAGACGTCGTTGATCGCGACGACGTTGCCGTACCAGCGGGACACGTTGCGCAGTTCGATGGCGGCGCCGCGCCCCTCCGGCTCGCTCATGAGACGCTCACGCTCGCGTAGCGGCGCACCAGCGCGGCCAGGCTGACGCCGAGGAAGGCCAGCAGCATGACGCCGTAGGCCGCGCCGTAACGGCCCGGACTGGCAACGATTCCGGGGCTCGTCCCGCCCAGCCACTGGCGCACCCCGTCGAGCACGGTGAACGGGCTGATCAGCCCGAACAGGTGCGCCGCCGCCGAGATCTGCGCCGCGCTCGACAGGTGCGTGCCGGTGCCGTGCGGCCCGGTCGTCGCCGCGATCTTGGTCAGCACCGTCGTCAGCGTCCACGTCATGAACAGGAAGATCGCGACCGACCCGGTCGAGAACGCCCGGCGGCCGCTCACGCAGGCCAGCGCCAGCCCGACCGCGGCCAGGACCACCGCCCACATCAGGCCGACCAGCAGGCCGGGCACCACCGCCCGGGTCTGCGCCCAGATCGCCGCCGCGCCGTGCACCTGCATGATCGTGCCGACGTACAGCAGCAGCACCGGGATGTCGATCATCGCCAGGCAGGCGAGCACGAACGCGGCGTACTTGGCCGCGGGATAGTCCGGCCTGCGGATCGGCCTGGCGAAGTACAACGGCAGGACCCGGCTGCGCAGGTCTCGCGAGACAAGCTCGGGCGCCTGCGCCGCGATGAACACCAGCAGCACGAGGACTCGCAGCGTCCCGACGTAGCTGTCGTAACTGTAGACCCGGGCGTGGGACCGGCCCAGCGCCATGACGACGGCGTTGATCACCGCCGGAGAGCACATGATCACGAAGGTGATGACCGGGATGATCTTGGCCTTCGCCCCGCGGCCGATGCCGAACGCCGACCGCAGGCTGTGCCAGCACAGGGCAAGGGCGATGTCCCAGCGGCCGAGCCTCGGCCCGTCGTAGGTCCGGTATCCGATGTCGTGGATGACGCCGGCGCCCGGCGCGACCACGCCGGCGTCCGCGCGTTTGTCAGTGGTCATCGATCGCTCCCCGTCAGGCTCGCGCTACCGTTCACTCCGCCATCCGCGCGGAAAAGTTCCTCCACCCGGTGCCGCCGCTGCTCCATCCGGGTCAGCGGAAGCCCAAGGTCGGCGATCGCGTCGCGCACCACGTCGAACGTCGCGTCGCCGCCGTGAGCACGAGCAGTTCGCGCTCCTTGCGCACCGCACTGAGGCCCCGGCCGGACAGCTCGGCGGCCAGCAGGTCGGCCCCGTCCTCGACCTCTATCGCCAGTACCTGACTGGCCTGCGTGAACGAGC
>DASPZH010000401.1:0-2261 GCA_035636335.1 Streptosporangiaceae bacterium | reverse complement strand
GGCCGCGAAGACCGTGCCCTGCAGCAAGTCGACCAGGTTCATCGAGCCGACGGCGTTGCTGGCGTCGGTCCAGCACAGCAGCGCGAACAGGGAGCCGACCAGCGCGACGGCGGTGGCGAGCCGCTTCGCCCGGCGCGGCAGGTCGACGAGCACGCGCAGCGGGCCGATGGCGAGAGTGAGCGCGCCGAGCGCGAGGGCGGCAGGCGCGGCGGGCACGTGCACACTCGGAACCTGAATGCCCGAGCCGGGAAGGGAGAGCGCGAAGACGGCGTCCCCATGGTGCCCCGTGGCGAACAACCCTGAGAAGACCAGCATGTCGATCAGGCCGAGGACGATGTAGCCGCCCGCGGCGAGATACCCGCGGACATCGGCCCGCGGCAGCCGGACCGCGGTGGTCAGCGCGGTCATCCGTTCCACCCCTTGGCGAAGTCCTCCAGGCCGGTGCCCGCTGCGCCGCGCAGCCGGTAGACGGACCTGATCAGCGGCGGTGCCGCCACGAACAGCACGATCGTGCCCTCGAGCACCTGCACGATGTCGGCAGGGACCGAGGTGATGCCTGCGACGTTCGTGCCGCCGGCGCTCAGCGCGCCGAACAGCAGCCCGGCGATCACCACGCCGACCGGCCGTGCGCGGCCGAGCAGCGCGACCGTGATTCCGTCGAATCCGTAGGTGCCCGGAGTGCTGGGGACGAGCGGGGGCGGCGTTGCGCCGCCGGAGAGGACAACCGTGGCGGCGGCGAGGCCGGCCAGCGCGCCCGCTATCAGCATGACGCGCGCCCAGGTCCGCTCGACGTTCATGCCCGCGCTGCGCGCGGCGTTCGGGTTCGCGCCGACCGTCCGGAACTGGAAGCCGATCGTGCTGCGCGACAGCAGCCAGGCCACCCCGGCCGCGGCGGCGATGGCGAGCAGGAAGCCGAGGTCGGCCTGCGGCGGCGGTCCGCCCACGTGCGGCAGGACCGCATTGCCCGCGACCGGCGGGGCGATCTGGTTGGGCTGGCCGGGCGCCTGGAGCAGGCGGGGGCCGCTCAGCAGGTACAGCAGCAGGTTGGCCATCACGTAGTTGAGCATGATCGTGACGATGACCTCGTGAGCACCGGTCCGCGCCTTAAGCTCGCCGACGATCCAGCCCAGGGCCGCCCCGCCGACCATGGCGCCCGCCAGGCAGACGACGATGTGGATGACCAGCGGCAGGCTGACATCGGCGCCCAGCCATGCCGCGACGATCGCGCCGCCGATGAACTGGCTCGTGCCGCCGATGTTGAACAGGCCCGCCCGGAAGGCGACCGCGACGGCCAGCCCGGTGAGTATCAGCGGCGTCGCTCCGTAGACGGTGAGCGACAGCGGGTAGAAGATGGCGGCGATCGACCCGCCGTGGAAGGCATGGTCGATCGTCGCCGGGCTGAAGATCGAGCCTTCGAAGAGCGCGGAGTAGGCCGAGGCCACGGACTGCCAGGTCGTGGACAGCGCCGCGCCTGGCGCGTAGCCGAAGGAGTCCCAGGCGCGCAGCACGACCGGGTCGGTGGCGACGATGAGCACGCCGCCGACCACCAGGGCCGAGAAGACCGCGAGGATCGTGATGACGGCCGGGCTGCCCTGCATGACCGCCTCGATGAGCACGCCCGGCGTCACCCGAGGGCGTCGCGGGCCGGGGGCGGGTGCCGTGACGGCGGCCTGCTGTTCGGTCATGGCTCGGGCTCCTCGGCAGGCGGCTCGGCCGCCGCGGCGGCGCCCCCGGCCATCATCAGCCCGAGCTCCTGCTCGGGCGTGTCGGGCGCGCAGAAGCCCACGATCCTGCCCTCGTACATCACCGCGATCCGGTCAGAGAGGGCGTAGACCTCGTCGAGCTCGGAGGACACGATGACCACGGCAGCGCCCCGATCCCGTTGCGCGACGACCTGCTTGTGCACGAACTCGATCGAGCCGACGTCCAGGCCCCTGGTCGGCTGGCTGGCCAGCAGCAGCTTGACCTCGCGCCCCATCTCCCTGGCGACGATGACCTTCTGCTGGTTGCCGCCCGAGAGGGTTCTGGCCGGGGTGGCGATCGAGGTGGTGCGCACGTCATAGTCAGCGACCCGGCGCCGGGCGGCCGAGCGGATCGCCTCAAGATCGAGCGCCAGGCCCCTGGCGTAGGGCGGCTGGTCATAGACATCGAGCACGAGGTTCTCCGCCACCGAGAAGTCGCCCACCAGGCCGTCCTCCTGCCGGTCTTCCGGCACGTACCCGATACCCGCGCGGAGCCGGTCGCGGGTGCTCGCGTGCGAC
>DASPZH010000400.1:0-5854 GCA_035636335.1 Streptosporangiaceae bacterium | reverse complement strand
CGCGACCGGCTCAGCTATCCGGACGGCGGCTCGCCGGCCTAGCTGGGGACTCCGCCGCGGCGCGGTTCGCCGAAAGAGCCTGACCAGCTTCAACGAGGCGTCCGCGGCACTGCGCGCGGCGGGCGGCTGCGGCTCCCCGCTGATCGGGACGGCGAAGTCGCGTGCCGGTTGGCTCAGCTCGGTGACTGCGGCCGGCTGCGGATCGAGGCCGGCAGTGGCCTCGGTCCCGGCCAGCCTCTCCGGCGGGAGAGTCAGGGCCAGCCTGCCGTGCGCTGTCCGAGGGAGCCGTTACATTCGTCGTCGTGTTCGAATCAGCCCCCGCCCTGGATGTCCTGGACCACGAACAGCGCGTCGCGGCGACCTGGCCGGGCGGGCCGCTGCTGGTGCTGGCGGGCGCGGGAACCGGGAAGACCAGGACCCTGGTGGCACGGGCCGCCTGGCTGCGCGGCCAGGGGCTGGATCCGAGCCGGATCCTGCTGCTGACGTTCACCCGCCGGGCGGCCGACGAGATGCTGTCCAGGTCGGCTCCCGGCAGCGGAGCCGCCTCGCCCGCGCGGATGACCGGCGGCACCTTCCACTCGATCGCGCACCGGATCATCCGCCGGCACTCCGAGTCGTTCTCGCTGCCGCCCCGGTTCACCGTCATCGACCCGGGCGATGTCACCGACCTGGTCGACGTGCTCCGCGCCCAGCACGGCCTGGCGAGCGCCGAACGGCGAGCGCCCAGGGCGGCCGTCTGCGCCGACATCTACACCAGGTGCGTGAACACCCAGCAGCCGGTCGCCGAGGTGGTGCGGACCGGTTTTCCGTGGTGCACGTCGTTCACCGGCCAGCTCGCCGGCCTGTTCCGCGGCTACGTCGCCCACAAGCGCAGCCACGGCCTGGTCGACTTCGACGACCTGCTGCTGCTCTGGCGCGCCGCGCTGGCCGACGACGCGGCGGGCCCGGCGCTGCGCGACATGTTCGACGCGGTCCTGGTCGACGAGTACCAGGACGTCAACGCCGTGCAGGCCGACATCGTCCGGCTGCTCCAGCCCGACGGCGCGAGGCTGACCTGCGTGGGCGACGACGCACAGGCGATCTACGGCTTCCGCGGCGCCGATCCCGGCCACCTGCGGCGGCTGCGCACCGACTTTCCCGGCCTGACCGTGCTCAGGCTGGCCAGGAACTACCGGTCCAGGCAGGCGGTGCTGACCCTGGCCAACGCCCTCCGGCCCCAGTCGCCGGGCCTGGAGCTCGCGCTGACCGCCAGCCGCGACGCCGGCCTGACTCCCGCGCTGGTCCGCTGCTACGACGAGGCCACCCAGGCACGCGAGATCTGCGCCCGCGTGCTCGAGGCCCACGAGGCCGGCACCGACCTGCGCGACCAGGCCGTGCTGGTCCGCTCCGCGCACCACAGCGACGTGCTCGAGATCGAGCTCGCGGCGCGCGCCATCCCGTTCGTCAAGTACGGCGGCCTGAGGTTCACCGAGGCCGCCCACGTCCGCGACTTCCTGGCCGCGCTGCGCGTGATCGCCAACCCGGCCGACGACATCGCGTGGTTCCGGCTGCTCCGGCTGCACGACGGCATCGGGCCGGCGCATGCCAGGCGCATCGGCGGCGTGCTGCGCCCGGCGGACCCCGACCCGCTGGCCCGCCGCGACTCGGCCGCGGCGACGGCGCCGGCCAGGTCGCGGGACGCGCTCGCGGCAACGCTGGACGGCCTGGCCGCGGCGGCGCTCCTGGCCGGCACGGCGGAGCAGGCGGCTGCCGTGCTGGCGGCGCTGGACAGTCCGCTCCGCGCCAGGTATCCCGACGCGGCCGTCCGGATCGCCGACCTGCGACGGCTCACCGACGCCGCCGCGAGCCGCCCGTCACTGCACGACGCGCTGGTCGAGCTCGCGCTCGACCCGCCGGTGTCGGCGTCCGACCTGGCCGGACCGCCGAAGCTGGACGAGGACTACCTGGTGATCTCCACGATCCACTCGGCCAAGGGCCTGGAGTGGCCGGTCGTCCACCTGCCGCATCTGGTCGACGGCGCGATGCCGAGCGACATGGCGCTCACGTCCCCCGCCGGGCTCGAGGAGGAACGGCGGCTGTTCTACGTGGCGGTCACCAGGGCCCGCGACCAGCTCTGCCTGTACGCGCCGCTGCGCTTGCACCATCACCGCACGGCCCGCGACGACCGCCACAGCCTCGCCCAGCTCACCAGGTTCCTCGACGCCCCGGCGCTGGCCGCCTGCCACGCAGTCGAGGCCAGCCCGCCACGGCCCGCGGTTCCGGTGGCCGGCGCGCTGACGGCCAGAATCGACGCCGCGCTCGACGCCCTGTGGTCAGGCTGACGGCGCGGCGGTCATCAGGCCGGCGCGTGCAGGCCGGCCAGGATGTCGGCCCGCAACTCCGCCAGGCTGGTCCCCGATGCCTCGATCGCGATCCTGACCAGGGCCGGCCCGTGCCGGGGAAGGCCAAGGTACGCGCGGCCCTTCCTGGCCCGGCGGCTGAGGCCGGTCCCGGCCGGGTCCTCCGCGTCGCGCAGGATGCCGAGCAAGAGGTGTTCGGGTCCGGCCAGTTCCTGGCCCAGCCTGGCGGCCTCCTGTCGGGCCAGCCAGAACGCCCGCTTGGCCACCATCGCCTTCCCGCCAAGCGGGCTCGGCACGCCGGCGGTCAGCACGGGCTCCTCACGCAGCCATGACCTGCGCCGGGCGAGCCTGGTGGCGCTGCACAGGGCCTCCGGGCCGGACGAACTCTCCGCCGCATTCCTGACCTCGGCGAGGTCGATGCCCAGGCCGCGCAGCAGGTCCGCCTGGTTGCGCCACGGGCCAGGTAGTTTCCCGTCGGCAACCATCTGGTCCAGGCGCGCCCGCAGCGCATCGGGGCCGAGGCTCCTAGCGCGCAGGACCGGGCCGACGCGGCGATCGGATAGCTGAGCGAGCCCGACCATCAAGTGCTCGGGCCCGAGGTAGTCGTGCCGCAGCCGGTCGGCTTCCTCGTAGGCCAGCGCGCAGGCCCGGCTGACCGGGGCACTGAACCGCTCGAACACGCCTGCCTACTTCCCCGCCCGCGGCAGCCTGCCCGTAGCGTACTTCTGGTGCACGGCCTGCTTGCTGACCGCCAGCCGCTCGGCGATCGCCTTCCAGGTCCAGCCCTTGGCCCTGGCGTTCTCGACCTGGAGCGCCTCAAGGACGTCCACCAGGCCCCGCAGTGCCGCCACCGCGGTCAGCCCGACCTCGGGATCCTGGCTTCTGGTCGCTGCGGCCAACGCGGTCACCTCGGCAGACTCGACTCCGCTCACCTTGTCAAGTTATCTTGACCGGCCAAGCGAGTCAAGCTAACTTGACTGGTCCTCGCTTCCCGGCCGCCCGCGCGGAGGCAGCCGACCAGGAAACCACCCGTCAGCGGATGCCGTCGGGCCGGAACTGGACGCTGATCCGCGGGCCGACCGCCCGTGCCGTCTTCGGGACGGCATGTTCCCACGTGCGCTGGCAGGTGCCGCCCATCACCAGCAGGTCTCCGTGCCCCACCAGATACCGCAGCGCCTGGCCGCTCCCCCGGCGGGGTCGCAGCACAAAGTGGCGGGGGTTGCCGAGCGAGACGACAGCCACGACGGTCTCGCGCACCCGGCGGCCCGAGTTGTCGCCGTGCCACGCGACGCTGTCCCGCCCGTCGCGGTACAGGCACAGGCCGGCGGTGCAGAGCGACTCACCGAACTGCGGGCCGTAGTAGCCGTCGAGCGCGCGGCGGGCCTGTTCAAGCGCGGGATCGGGCAGCCGCTGGTCCTTGCCGTAGTGGCACAGCAACCGCGGGACGGCCACGACCCGGTCGTACATCATCCTTCGCTCGGCCCGCCAGGGCACGGCGCGAACCAGGCGGTCGAACAGCGCGTCCGCGCCGCCGAGCCAGCCAGGAGCCAGGTCGAGCCAGGCACCACCGGCCAGCGTGGTGCGCCGCACGGACGAGCCAAGGCTGGCTAGCCCGAACTCCTGCTCGACATCGAAGAGTGAGCCCTGGATAGCGCTTGCCATGGTCCCAGGATAAACCAAGATTCAAACGAGTGTTCGATAGCTGGCCTCCGGAGCGAGTCAAACGCCGCTCTCGCGGAGGCGACGGCGCAAGCTGCGGATCTGACACTGCGATTAGCGTGTGGCCTTTGGCGGACCCGCTACTTGACTGGGAGGTCCCGACATGACCAGTCGTACTTGCCGACCCAGAGGGGAACGAGTTCTGCGTCCTTGCGGGCCGCCGCCCCTGATCGGAGGGCGCACACCGCGCCAGACCTACTTCCGGTCGCCTACCCACGCTCGCGCGAACACGATGAGGTGCCCCTCCAAAGATGGAGAATCCCGACCCGAGCAAGATCAAACTCTGCCGACATCTTGACTCATGACACCTCCGCGTGATCACCCGCCGCGGATGATGGCGTCGGCCGCGGCCTGCACGAGGGTGGGACTCCGGCGCGCAAGCGCAGCGACGAAGAGCGAGGGGGACGGGATGGCACAGTCGTCGGATGGCCGCCGCGGGGCGAGTTCGCCCACCGCGGTCAGGACCGCGACCAGGACAGGCAGCCGCCGCGCGACAGGCGACCGCAACGCGGCAGGCAGCCGCAGCGCAGCAGGCAAGCGCAGCGCGGCAGGCAGCCGCACGGCGACAAGCGCGGGCAAGACGGCGGGCCGGGAGCCGGTCAGGATGGCGAGCCAGACCCGGTCCGCGGCGCGGACCGCGAGCAAGACCCGCCCGGCCGTGCGGACGGCGAGCAGCACCGCGACCGCCGCCAGGACCGCGAGCAAGACCCGCCCGGCCACGCGGACGGCGAGCAGCACCGCGACCGCCGCCAGGACCGCGAGCAAGACCGCGGGCGCCCCCCGGACCGCGAGCAAGCCCCGGACGCCCAAGACCTCGGCCGGTGCCGCGGGCGGGCCATCGCGCACGGGGCGCAAGACGCCCGGTAAGACCACGCCGGGCAAGAAGGCCGCGGTCCCGGCGGCGGGACGTGCCGCCGGGACGGTCCTCGATGCCGCCCAGCACCTGCCGGGAGTGCCTGCACTGACGGCGCGCCTGACACCGCCGCGCGGCCGCGCGGTGGCCGAGGTGATCAAGCGGCCGGAAGCTGTCCTGCGGCGCGCCAGGCAGCTTCCGGTGGCTGCCGCCATGCTCCGCGATGCCGTGGCACCGATCCTCACCGGCAAGGTCGACGACTGGCGAGCCGAGTACGCCTACGCCACCGGAGTGCAGGCGTTCATCTACGGGTTCCCGTACATCTACAACGCCAGGCTCAGGCATAACTGGGTCACTGGGCCGGCCGGCCCGGCCGCCGTCCCCTACGCGCCGGTCAACCACTTCTGGCATGCCACCAAGCTGGCCGACGCGGCCTACCATGACGGAAGCTGCCCGAACAACGACACCCTGTGCTCGCTCGCCTGGGTCGACGTGTCCCGCGAGCCGGTCATCTTGTCGCACCCGAACATGGGGAACCGCTACTTCACGTTCGAGCTGATGGCGTTCAGCTCCGACAACTTCGGCTACGTCGGCCAGCGCAGCACGGGTAGCGGAGCGGGACACTTCGCCATCACCGGGCCCGGCTGGAAGGGCAGCCTGCCGGCCGGCGTCAAGAAGACGCGGCCTTCACCCACCCCGTGGCTGCTCGTGCTCGGCCGGACCCTGGTCGACGGCCAGCAGGACGTCCCCGGCGTCCGCGCGCTTCAGGAGCAGTACCGGCTGACCCCGCTCAGCGGGTGGGGCAAACCGCGGGCGAAACTGCCGCGGCGGCGTGCCGTGTACGCTCCGGCCGACCCACGGCACGACCCGCTCGCGCCCTGGAAGAGCCTGAACACCATGCTGGCCGAGAACCCGCCGCCGCCGCACCACGCGCTCCTGCTCG
>DASPZH010000399.1:0-9616 GCA_035636335.1 Streptosporangiaceae bacterium | reverse complement strand
ACATCGGCGCTGGCCTCGTCGGCGACGTAGATCGTGTCCGTGCCGGCGTCCACCGCGACCCCCAGCGGCGTCCTGCCGACCGCGACGGTCGGCATGCGCGCCCCGCAGCCCGCGGTGTGCGTGCCGTTGCAGGTCGCGCCGTTGATGATCGAGACCGAGCCGGGCAGGTCGCCGTTGGCATTGTTCGAGACGTACACGGTGTGGGTCGTGTCGTCGACGTCGACCCCGAACGGGTTGAGCCCGACGTGCACGGTGGCGGCAAGGTGGCCGCAGCCCGAGTGGTTGGTCCCGTTGCAGGTCGCGCCGTTGATGACGGCGACGGCATGGCTGCGGCCGCTGCCGGTGAACCCGGTGGCCGGCGCGTAGACCGTGTCGGTGGCGTTGCTGACCGCCAGCACGAAGGTGCCCGGGCCGACGGTGACCAGAGCGGGCGTCTGGGCGCAGCCGGTTGTGTTAGTGGAGTTGCAGGTCGCGGCGTTGACAACGGCGACCCGGTTCGCCTGGCGGCCAAATGGGACGTAGATGGTCTTGGTTGCCCGGTCGAAGACCGGCGGGCCAGGCCCGCCGCCCACGGTGATGGTGGGAGGCGCCGTCGCGCAGCCGGCCGTGTGGGCGGCGTTGCACGTGGCGGTGTTGATGACCGAGACGGTGTCGGTGAACGGGTCGGCGGCGTAGAGCGTGTGGGTGGCCTGGTCGATGGCCCCCATGTTGGCCTGCGGGTCGGCCATCGGGATCGCCGCGACCGGCTTGCAGCCGGTCAGGTGGGTGGCGTTGCAGGTCGCGCCGTTGATGACGTCGATGCGCGGCTTGCTGATGTTACCCGCGTAGATGGTGCCGGTGACCGGGTCCGCCGACATGACGAACTCATGGTCAGGAACGCTCGGCGGCAGGACGCGGCAGCCCGTCGTGTTCGTGGCGTTGCAGTGCCGGATGCTGACCACCGACAAGATCGTGGCGCCTCCGACGTTGGCGAGGTAGGCGGTGTCGGTCGCTGGCATCAGCGCGACGGCGTTCGGGTTGAATCCGTGCTTGGGGTTGAATGTCGCTCGCTCGTTCCGCGCGACCTTCGGGCAGCCCGACCTGGAGCGCCCGTCGCACGTGCGGGTGTTGATCTCGGACAACGTGCCGTCGCCCGGGCTGATCGTGAACGCGGTGTGGACGCCGGGGTCGATGGCGGCGAACTGCGTGCCGGGCCCGGTCGTCACGGTCACCGGCTTGCCGCCGCAGCCGGCCGCGGTCCTGGCGTTGCACCTGGCGCCGTCGACCACCGAGGTGGTGCCGTCGTTGTTGTTCGCGACGTAGACCGCGCCGGTTGCCTGGCTAACCGCCAGGGCGGACGGGCCGCTGCCGACCGTGACCGTGTGCGGGACCTGCCCGCAGCCCCGGCTCCTGGCGGCGTTGCAGGTGGCTCCGTTGAAGACGGACACGGTGTCGCCGTTGCCCGACGGGCCGGAGTTCGCGGCGTACAGGGTGTCAGTCGCCACGTCGACGCCGAGCCAGTTCGGCCCGGCGGGGTCCTTGAGCGTCCTGGCCGCGTGGCCGCAGGCGCGGCGCGTCGTGGAGTTGCACCCGGCCGCGTCGATCACCGAGATGGTGCCGCCGCCGGCGTTGGCGACGTAGACCGTCCCGGTCCGTGGGCTGAGCGCCGCGGCGACCGGGAACCTGCCGACCCTGATGGTCGCGATCACGTGGCGGCATCCGGACGTGATCCTCGCGTTGCACCGGGCGCCGCTGAACACCGTCACGGTCCCGTTCTCGGTCGGCGACGCGTTGACGACGTAGACGGTGTCGGTCCGCGCGTCAACGACGGCGGCGAACGGGCCGGGGCCGTTGCGGCCGAACATGCCGACCCTGGCCCTGGCGACCACCCGGCACCCGGTCGCCCGCCTGCTGTTGCAGGTCGCCGCGTTGATCACGTCGACGACGTTGCTGTTCTGGATCGGAACGTAGATGGTCCGGGTCTTCGGGCTGACGACCGGGACGCTCGCGATCCCGCTCAGCGCGACCGAGGGCACCGTGCGGCTCGCGACCGGATGGGCAGCGTCGCGGAGCAGGGCGGTCAGGCCGGGCCCCGGCTGGGAAGCGAAGCGGGTGGCATGCGGCGGCGCGGGCAGCATGGGCGAGGGACGCGTCGTCGCGGCCGCCGTCCCTGCGCCGGTCAGCCCGGCCGCCACGGCGCATGTCGCGGCCACCGCGGCCATGGTGCCGCCGCGGACGGGCCGCCGGACGCGTGATCGTGATCTCACTCAAACTCTCCTGCATCGTCGATTCGCCGTGCCGCGCGGCGCGCGACCAGGCTTGGCAGGCCGATCCCGGAGAACGCCCGCCCGCGTCCCGCCGGCTCGCTCATGTTGCGGGCCCTGCGCGAAGTGTCAGGCGACGGCCTCACAGGAAGCTCACAAGGGGTCACACCACGCTCACACCACCGCTTCCGGTCGCGCGCGCGTGCCGCTACAGTCAGGCCAGTGCTAGCTTCGGCAGAGGGACCGCCGCGTTGATCGACTACCGGCTACTCGGGCCGATCGAGGCCGCGATCGACGGCCGCGTCATCGACCTCGGGGGGCAGCGGCAGCGGGCGCTGCTCGCGATCCTGCTGCTCAGCGCGAACGAGCCGGTGGCCCGTGACCTGCTCGTCGACCGGCTATGGGGGGACGGCCCGCCCGCTGGCGCGCAGCACACGCTGGATGTGTACGTCTCGCGGCTGCGGAAGGCGCTCGAGCCGGCCGCCGGCGGCCAGGTGGTGCTGACGCGTCCCGGCGCCTACGTGCTGCAGGCCGAGCCCGAGCGGATCGACGCGCGCCGGTTCGAGCGGCTCGCCGCTGAGGGCCGGCGGGCGCTCGCGGCCGGAGAGCCGCACGCCGCGGCGACGGCCCTGCGCGCGGCCCTGGCGCTCTGGCGCGGCGCGCCGTTCACCGATGTCCGCCAGGACCAGTTCGCCCAGCCCGAGGCCGCGCGGCTGGAGGAACTGCGGGCCACCGCCACCGAGGACCGGATGGAGGCTGAGCTGGCGCTCGGCCGGCACGCGGACGTCCTCGGCGAACTCGCGACGCTCGTGAAGGCCAGCCCGCTCAGGGAGCGGCTCGCCACGCTGCTGATGATCGCGCTGTACCGGTCAGGGCGGCAGCCAGACGCGCTGGCCGTCTATCACTCGGCCCGCGGCGTGCTGGTCGCGGAGTTCGGGATCGAGCCGGGTCCCGAGCTGAGGCGAGTCGAGCGCGCCATCCTGGAGCAGGCCTCGTGGCTCGACCCGCCAGCGGCCGCGTCGGCGGACCGGCAGCCAGCCGCCGCGGCCTGGCCGGCCTGGCCGGCTTCGGGCCCGCGTCGGCGCCTTGTGCTGGCCGCCGCGGCCGCGGGCCTGGCCGTGGCGGTGACCATCGCCGTTGTGGTCGGCCCGGCCGGCGGGGGACGCCGGTCCGCCGCACTCGCCGGCCCGAACACGGTCGGCGTCATCGACGCCGGCACGAGGGCCCTGGGCGCGGTGGTGGCAGGCGTCGGGCGGCCAGGCGGGGTGGCCGACGGCGCCGGCTCGGCCTGGATCACCGACACGTCCGATGACATGCTGCTGCGTGCCAACGTCGGCGGCCGGGTGCTTGACCGCATCCCGGTCGGCCCAGGTCCGGCGGGTGTGGTCGTCGGCGGCGGGGAGGTCTGGGTTGCGAACCAGCTCGACGGCACCGTGTCTGAGGTCAACCCCGCGTCGGGGACGGTCGTCGCGACCATCCGCGTGGGCAACGGGTCGGCCGCGATCGCGGCGGCCTTCGGATCGGTCTGGGTCGCCAACGTCACCGACGGCACGATCTCCCGGATCGACGCGGCCAGCGGCCAGGTCAGCGCCACGATCCCGCTCGGCAGCGCCCCGGCCGGGCTCGCGTCGGGCAGCCGCGGGATCTGGGCGGCGACGTCGGCGGGCCGGCTGGTGCGGATCGACCCCCGGGCCGGCCGTATCTCAGCATCGTTCGCGGCCGGCAGCGACCCCGCCGGGGTGGCCGCCGGAGGCGGCAGCGTCTGGGTCGCCGGCTCCGGCGGCACGGTGAGGCGCCTCGACCCGCGTACCGGCCGCGGCACCCTGATCCGGCTGGGCGGCGCCCTGGCCGGGATCGCCTATGGAAATGGCGCCCTGTGGATCGCGAAGAGCTCCGCGGGGGTGGTCGTCAGGCTCGATCCTCGCACCGGGTCCAGGACAGCCGTCCGGACCGGCGACGATCCGGGCGCCGTAGCGGCGGCGGGCCGGGACGTGCTCACGACGGTGCTGCCGTCGCAGGCGGCCCACCGCGGTGGCACGCTCACGGTGCTCGCCCATCTTGACCGCGCCGACGAGTCCACCGACCCTGCGATCGCGTTTACCCGCACGCAGTGGCAGCTTCTGAGCATCACCAACGACGGCCTGGTGACGTACCGGCGGACGGGCGGCACGGCCGGCAACTCGCTCGTGCCCGACCTCGCCACGGCCCTCCCGGCTCCGGCCGATGACGGCCGCACGTACGTGTTCCACGTCCGCCGAGGGATCAGGTACTCCACGGGCGCGCTGGTGCGGCCCGAGGACTTCCGCCGCGGCATCGAACGGGTTTTCATCGTCAACAAGGGCGGCGGGCCGGCGTTCTACTATCTGGGCATCGTCGGCGCCCGCCGGTGTGAGCGCGCACCGGGCCGGTGCGATCTCACGAAGGGCATCGTCGCCGACGACAGGGCGGGCACGGTTACCTTCCATCTGGTCGCCCCGGATCCGGAGTTCCTCTACAAGCTGGCCTTCCCCTTCGCCGACGCCATCGCGCCGGGCACGCCCGGCCACCCGATCGCGGCGACCAGCCTTCCGGCCACCGGGCCGTACCTGACCAGTGCGTACGTCCCGCAGCGACGCTGGGTCCTGGTGCGCAACCCGCGGTTCAGGCAATGGTCGAGTCAGGCGCAGCCGCGCGGCTACCCGGACCGGATCGTAATGCGGCTCGACCAGCCGCCCGGCCAGGCGGTGACCGCGACCGAGCATGGCCGGGCCGACGTGCTGTTGTCGCCTTCGGTCCGGATCCGCGAACTCGCCACGCGCTATCCCAGCCTGCTGCACATCGGCCCGGTATCGGCCACCATCGGGCTGGTGCTGAATACCCGCGTGTATCCCTTCACCGTGCGGGCGGCCCGGCAGGCCGTTAACTACGCGATCGACAGGAGCAGGCTCGCCGCGATGATCGGCGACCCGCTGACCACGCAGCCGACCTGCCAGATCCTCCCTCCCGACCTGCCCGGGTACCAGCCGTACTGCCCGTACACGCTCGACCCCGGGCCCGGCGGCGTCTGGACCGCGCCCGACCTGGCCCGTGCCGAGCGGCTCGTCGCTGCCTCGGGAACCCGGGGCGCGAAGGTCACCATCGTGGCTGGGCCGTTCGGCACGGCCATACCGCTGCGGGCCACCGGCAGCTACCTGGTGTCGCTCCTTGACCGGCTCGGCTACCGGGCGTCGTTGCGGGTGATCAGCGACGGAAGCGCGTACAACGGCGCGGTGTTCGATTCCCGGCGCCGGACCCAGGTCAGCTGGTTCTCCTGGTACACGGACTACCCGGCGCCGTCCAACATGATCGGCCCGACCCTGACCTGCCGGTCCTTCGTCCCGGCCCGCCCCGCGGTGAACCTGAACTCCGCGGAGTTCTGCGACCCGGTCATCGACACGCAGGTCAGCCAGGCCCTTAACCTCCAGTCCCGCGCCCCGAACGCGGCGGAGGCCCTGTGGGCGCGGATCGACCGTGAGATCGTTGACGACGCGCCCTGGGTGCCGGTCTACGACCCCCGGTCCCTGGTCGTGATCTCGCCCCGGGTGGGTAACTTTCAGTTCGATCCCCGTCTGTCACTGCTTATCGACCAGTTGTGGGTGCGCTGATGACGCAGGCTGAACCAGCACGGTCCTGGGACCTGCCCCTGTGGCAGTCGCTCCTGCCGCTAGGCAGGAGCGACACCGGCGGCTACCGGCGCTTCTCCTTCACCGGGGCCGACAGTCAGTGCCGCGACTGGTTCTTCACCGCCGCGGCCGATCGCGGCCTCCGCACCGAAACCGACCGCAACGGCAATCTCTGGGCCTGGTGGGATCCGCCTGCGGTCGGGTCGCCCGCTGGCCACCGCGACCGCCCCGAGAGTTCCACGGACGGGACCGGCGTGGTCGTGACCGGTAGCCACTTGGACTCCGTCCCTGACGGCGGGGCATTCGACGGGCCGCTCGGCGTCGTGTCCGCGTTCGCGGCGATCGACCTGCTCCGCGAGGCCGGAGTCGCGCCGGTGCGGCCGGTCGGCGTGGTGGCGTTCGCCGAGGAGGAGGGAGCCAGGTTCGGGATGGCCTGCCTCGGCAGCCGCCTGCTGACCGGCGCCGTGACCCCGGACGCCGCCCGCGCGCTGGCCGACGCCGACGGGGTGACCCTCGCCGAGGCGATGGCCGAGGCCGGGCTCGACCCGGAGGCGATCGGGCCCGACCCCGGGCTCGTCTCCCGGATCGGGGCCTTCGTCGAGCTGCACGTCGAGCAGGGCAGCGCGCTGGCCGGGATGGACGCAGCCGTCGGCGTCGCCGAGTCGATCTGGCCGCACGGCCGGTGGCGGATCGACTTCGCCGGCCGGGCCGACCACGCGGGCACCACGAGGCTGGCCGACCGCCGCGACCCGATGCTGCCGTACGCGGCGACGGTGCTCGCGGCCAGGACGGTCGCCACCGAGCTCGGCTCGCTGGCCACGTTCGGCCGTGTTGTCGCCGAGCCGGGAGCCGCCAACGCGATCGGCTCGGCGGTGCACGCCTGGCTCGACGCACGGGCGCCGGACGAGGAGACGCTGAAGGAACTGGTCAGCCAGGTGACGGCGGTTGCCGAGCTGAGCGGGAACGGTCATGGCGTCACCGTGACCAGCCGGTGCGAGTCGTTGACGCCCTCCGTCGACTTTGACCTTGAACTTCGCGACCGGGTCGTGGCGGCACTGGCCGGGCAGGGGACCGACGCGCCGGTGCTGCCGACCGGGGCCGGCCATGACGCCGGCGTGCTCGCGGCCGGGCTGCCGACCGCGATGCTGTTCGTGCGGAACCGGACCGGCGTGTCGCACTCGCCGGCCGAGCACGCCGACCCCGAGGACTGCGAGGCCGGGGTGGTCGCGCTCGCCGCCGTCCTGGAGGAGCTTGCCTGCCGATGACGCCGCAGCACGCCCCGAAGCAGGGCCAGGCCGCGGCCGGGACCCGGACCTGGCACGCCGAGCTCGCCTGGCTGCCGGGGGTCGGCGTGCTGCCCGACGTGCTGATCGAGGCGAGCGGCGACCGGTTCACCCGGATCACCCAGCGTCAGCCGGCGGCCGGCCTGCCGGGCGGCACGATCAGGCTCGCCGGGCTGACCATGCCCGCGCTGGCGAACGCGCACTCGCACGCGTTCCACCGCGCGCTGCGCGGGACCGCGCAGGCCGGCGGGGGCACGTTCTGGACCTGGCGGGAGCGTATGTACCAGGTCGCGGCGAAGCTGGACCCGGACAGCTACCTGGCGCTGGCCCGCGCCGTGTACGCCGAGATGGCGCTGGCCGGGGTCGGCTGCGTGGGGGAGTTCCACTACCTGCACCACGCGCCGGGCGGGACCGGGTACGCCGACCCGAACGCCATGGGCCGTGCGGTCGTCGAGGCGGCCGCCGAGGCCGGGATCCGGATCACGCTGCTCGACACCTGCTACCTGTCCGGCGGCCTGGGCGCCGACGGCGCGCCGGTGCCGCTGGCCGGGCCGCAGCTTCGGTTCGGCGACGGGACCGCGCACGCGTGGGCGGAACGGGTCGGCTCGCTCGGCGCGGACTCGCACGGCATGCTCGGCCCGGCCGCCAGGGTCGGCGCCGCGATCCACTCCGTGCGCGCCGTGCCGCCCGGCCAGATGCGCACGGTCGCGGCGTGGACCCACTCGTCGGGGGCGCCGCTGCACGTGCACCTGTCCGAGCAGGTCGCCGAGAACGATGCCTGCCTGGCCGCCTACGGGGCCACGCCCACGGCGGTTCTGTACGAGGCCGGAGTACTCGGCCCCCGCACCAGCGTCGTGCACGCCACCCACCTGACCAGTGCCGACATCGGGCTGCTTGGCGGCAGTGAGGTGTTCGCCTGCGTTTGCCCGACGACCGAGGCCGACCTGGCCGACGGGATCGGCCCGTTCGGCGCCCTCGCGGCGGCGGGCTGCCGGCTGACCGTGGGCAGCGACAGCCAGGCCGTGATCGACCTGTTCGAGGAGGCCAGGCGGGTCGAGATGTACGAGCGGCTGACCAGCATGCGGCGCGGTCACTTCACCGCCGAGGCGCTCGGGTCGGCTCTCACGTGGGACGGTCACGCCAGCCTCGGCTGGCCGGAGGCGGGGGAGATCGCGCCGGGTTCGCTCGCCGACCTGGTCACGGTCGCGCTGGACTCGCCCCGGCTGGCCGGCGCGGCCGGGAGGACCGGGACGGCTGCGCTGCGGGACGGCGGGCCGCCCGACCTGGCCGCCCTCCAGGCCGTCATCTTCGCGGCGGGCCCGGCCGACGTGCGCAACGTGGTGATCGGCGGCCGGGACGTGGTCGCCGGCGGGGAGCACCAGCTCGTGCCCGATGTCGCCGCCGCGCTCTCAGCCGCGGTCCTGGCGGTAGCCGACTAGATCGTAGGGGGCCAAGGGAGATCCGAAGCTCGATCACTCGCCGAGCGTGGCCAGAGCCCGCGGCGGCTGATTTCTGGAGCGTCAGGGACGTGCCGATCACATTCATCCCCTACAACGAAGAGCCATAATGGGCCGCCAGACCCGCTTCTACGCGCACCCATATGACTACCGAGCCCTCGCCGCGGGGCTGGACTCACTCGGCGCAGTGGCGATCGATGACCGGACGCCGACGGGAGATCCAATAGTTCGCGATATCGCGGACTTGGACCATATTTGGCTGTTCGTCACGCGGCCCGAGTACTTGAGTGCCCTTCATCCCCATTACTCCGATCACCAGCATGCCTGGTTCTACAGCGCGTCCGATGATCCTCTGATCGAGTTGCATCTAAGGCGACCGCGCGAGGGGATCATGCTGCCCGGCCGGATGTACTTCGAACCGAGGGCGCTTGCCGGTGATGAAGTTGACCTCCATTTTGAGGATAAACCGCCGGAGTTCGTCGCGTTTGCCGAGCGGGTCCGCAGGTGGATCCGCAGGTGGTGCCGGAAGCGCGAGGACTTGCTGCTTGCGCCTTCGCTGGCGGCTCGCTTCGACCGTGGACAGATCGCCCGTAAGGGCATTCAAGGCGAACTGGAGCTGTTGAGCTGAATGCCCTTACCGAGCACGGAGCGCCCGGTGAACGCGTGCTTGCCGAGGCTGACCCATCCGCCGTGCCGGTGTTGGCGGTCTGGTTCACGGCGGTGGTCGCGGACCCGCCGCTATAGAACACCTTGAACGAGCCGCTGGTGGCGGCCTGGCATCGCACAGCGGTCGTCATGGCGCGCCCGCTGTAAAGGCGGACCACCTCACTCCTGGCCGCTGAAGAGCCGTGTATTCTAGGGCAAAGCATTTTATGGGTGGGCGGAGTTCGCCGCCGTCCTGGAAGGGCTGGGGATCCGGCAGTCCGTCGGCCGCACCGGGATCTGTCACGATAATGCGCTGGCGGAATCGTTCAATG
This sequence comes from Streptosporangiaceae bacterium, assembly GCA_035636335.1. Taxonomy (GTDB): domain Bacteria; phylum Actinomycetota; class Actinomycetes; order Streptosporangiales; family Streptosporangiaceae; genus Chersky-822. Next base: position 15 of record DASPZH010000399.1, on the reverse strand, counting down.
GCGTGCTGAAAGTCG
>DASPZH010000398.1:0-3207 GCA_035636335.1 Streptosporangiaceae bacterium | reverse complement strand
ATGTGGAATCCGTTTGCGAATATGTCGACGCTGGCGGGCAAGGCGATCACGATCGTGCGCGGCGAGGGCAGCACGGTCTACGACGCCGACGGGCGCGGCTACCTGGACGCGCTGGCCAGCCTCTGGTACTGCAACGTGGGGTACGGTCGCGCCGAGCTCGCCGAGGCGGCCGCGGCGCAGATGCGCCAGATCGCTGGCTTCCAGACGTTCGAGCACTACACCAACCGGCCGGCCGAGGCGCTCTGCGGCCGGGTCGCCGACCTCGCCCCGATGCGCGGCGCCAAGGTGTTCCTGACGCCGGGTGGCGGCTCGGACGCGGTGGACACGGCGGGCAAGCTGGCCAGGGCATACTGGCGCGCGGTCGGTGAGCCGACCCGCCAGGTGATCATCTCGCGGACGCACGCCTACCACGGGATGAACGCCTACGGCACCTCGCTCGGCGGCATCCCGTTGCTCACCGAGACGTACGCGCCGCTGGTCGGCCAGGTGGAGCAGGTGCCGTGGGACGATCCCGCCGCGCTGGAGAAGACGATCGAACTGCTCGGCGACGGGCGGGTGGCCGCGTTCTTCTGCGAGCCGGTGATCGGCGCCGGGGGCGTCTACCCGCCGCCTGCCGGTTACCTGGAACGGGTGCGGGACATCTGCCGACGGCACGACGTGCTGTTCGTCGCCGACGAGGTGATCACCGGTTACGGCCGGACGGGCGAGTGGTTCGCCAGCGGCCGGTTCGGGCTCGACCCCGACCTGATCACCTCGGCGAAGGGGCTGAGCTCCGGCTACCTGCCGATCGGCGCGGTCATCGCGTCCGCGCGGGTCGCCGAGCCGTTCTGGCGGGCCGGCAGCACCGAGGTGTTCAGGCACGGGTACACCTACTCGGGTCACCCGGCGGCCGCCGCGGTCGCCCTGGCCAACCTCGACCTGATCGAGCGAGAAGGGCTGATCGCCAGGGTCGCGGCGCTCGAGCCGGTGCTCGCCCGCGCGTTGGCGCCGCTGGCCGCGCATCCCGCCGTCAGCGCGGTCAGGTCGGGCATCGGCCTGCTCGCCGCGGTGGAGATCGCCGAGGACGTCCGGGCCGCCGACCCGATGACGGGGCAGCGGCTCGTGCTCGCGATCCGGGATCGCGGGGTGATCACCAGGCTGCTGCGCGGCGTGGCGCTTCAGGTTTCGCCGCCGTTCGTTGTCACCGAGGCGGAGCTGGCCAGGATCGCCGAGGCGTTCGCCGGCGCCTTCGACGAGGTCACGACCGCTCGGTGAGCACCCGCAGGCCGCTGCGGTTCGGCCTGGCCGGAACCGGCTACTGGGCCAGGACCGTGCACGCGGAGGCACTCGCGTCCGCCGACGGCGTCGAGTTCGCGGCCGTCTGGGGCAGGAACGCCGAGGCCGCCGCCCCGCTGGCCCGACAGCACGGTCTGGCCGGCCAGCACGGTGTCGCCGGCCAGCACGGTCTGGCCGGCCAGCACAGTCTGGCCGCGTTCGGTGACTTCGACGCCTTCCTCGCGGCGGTAGACGCGGTCTCATTTGCCGTGCCGCCGGACGTGCAGGCCGGCCTCGCGGCGCGCGCCGCGGCCGCTGGTCGGCATCTGCTGCTGGAAAAGCCGGTCGCGACCTCGCTGGAAGCCGCGGACGCGCTGGCCGGCGCGGTGCGGGACGCGGGCGTGGCGTCGGTCGTGTTCTTCACCGCGAGGTTCCAGCCCGACGTGCGGGCCTGGCTCGCCGAGGTGGCCGGCCAAGGCGGGTGGGCAGGCGGTAACGCCGTCTGGCTCGGCTCGGCACTGGCCGAGACCAGCCCGTTCAACACCGCGTGGCGCCGGGACAAGGGCGGGCTGTGGGACCTGGCGCCGCATCTGGTCTCGCTGCTGTGGGCCAGCCTCGGTCCGGTGCGGGCAGTGACCGCCGACGCGGGAGCCGGCGACCTGACGCACCTGGTCCTGCACCATGACGGCGGCCCGTCGAGCACGGTCACGGTCACCCTGGCCGCCCCCGAAGCGGCCGAGGGCGTCGAGGCGTACCTGTGGGGCGAGGCCGGCCGGTCAAGTGCCCCGGCGGAGACCCGTCGGCCGGCCGACGCGCTGCGGCTCGCGCTGGCCGAATTGGTGGCGTGCGCCCGCGACCGGACCCGCCACGAGTGTGACGCGGCATTCGGCCGGGACGTCGTCCGGGTGCTCGCGCAGGCCCAGCGTCAGATCGACGAGCGGCGGGGAGCCGACCAGGTGCCGCCTACTGGCGGGTGACCGTGGCACCCGAGGGAAGCTGGAACGCCGAGGCCGGCGGCGACGAGGTGTAGCTCTTGATCTCGAAGCTCGTCGACTGTGCGGCGACCTTGACGTAGCCGAGTATGTCCTGGGCCGTGGTGCAGAACGTGCTCCTGCCCTCGCCCTGGGCGAACAAGTCGACGCAGTGCATGCTGAAGCCGTTCACCGTCTTGGTCGACCTCGTCACCTTGTCCCCGGCCAGGCCGGCCCCGATGGACAGCGCTTGGAGGAACGTGACCCAGTGCGAGGGGGTGTAGATCGCGAAAAGCTCGTGCTGGGCGATCGCGCTGGCCTTGCCGAGCTTCTCGCACGTCCACTGCGCGCCCTGGGAAGCCTGCGAGCAGGAATAGGTTCCCGAGGAGTTGGCGATCAGGTTGGTGGCGCTGGTGCCGTCGGCCGTCTCGGAGAAGGCGATGTTGCCGGGCGGCTGGGCGGAGTAGACGACGGTAGCCGGGGAGTCGCCCGTGGTGACGTAGGTGACCTGGAACGGCGTCGTCGTGGTGTTCTTCAGCCCGTCGGTGAACGCCTTGATCGTGGCCCGGTTGCCTTGCACGGTGTGCCGGATGCTGTTGATCTTCCTGACCACCGAGCAGCCGGCCGACCCGGCTCCGAGCACGACGAGCACGCAGGCGACCGCAGCGAGCCTGGTCCGACAGGGGCGGATGGACAAGGCTCTGCTGGAGCGTGCGGACATGACTGCGGCCCCTCCCGTGACTAGGTTGCCGAGGATACGACATAACGCGTGGTGCTCGCTGGGCACGTCAACGTAGCAGTCGCGGCACGAACACGGCAACGGCGACGCCGACGGCCGCCACCGAGGTGACGAGCACGGCGCCGGCCGCGCCGTCCTTGGCCACCTTCGCCAGCGGGTGGAACTGCTGCGTGTGCAGGTCGATCATCGCCTCGACCACCGTGTTGACGATCTCGGCGGCCAGTACCATCCCGATGGCCAGGG